>CALJMB010000394.1 GCA_937982515.1 uncultured Balneolaceae bacterium | reverse complement strand
TCGTGTATCCTACATTTTCTTAAAACTTTAAGCTTTATCAGATGATCAATAAAATTATTGCATTTTCTATAAGAAATAAGCTCATCATTGCTATGATGACGCTTGCCCTGATCGTTGCAGGTATCTGGGCTATGTTCTCTGTTAATCTGGGCTCCATACCCGATATCACCGATAACCAGGTGCAGGTTATTACGGTATCACAAAACCTGTCTACCGAAGATATTGAGCAATTTGTTACCTATCCGGTTGAACTGGCCATGGCCAATCTTCCGGGCGTAAAGGAGATTCGTTCTATTTCTCGCTTTGGCCTTTCCGTTGTCACTGTTGTGTTTGAGGACGACATGGGCACCTATCTGCCCCGGCAACTGGTGCAGGAAAAACTGATTGAAGTCAGGGAATCCATTCCGGAACAGTTTGGATCCCCTTCCATGGGACCCATTACCACCGGTTTGGGCGAAATATACCAATATACCATTCAGCCCCAGCCCGGCTATGAGTCGGAATTTTCCGAGACGGAACTCCGAACCATTCAGGACTGGATTGTAGCACGCCAAATGGCGTTAGTGCCGGGTGTGGTGGGAGTGAATGCCTTTGGCGGCAACATCAAACAATATGAAGTGGCCCTGGATCCCGGCAAGCTGAACGCCATGAATATTTCGGTTTCGGAAGTGTTTGAAGCGCTGGAAGAAAACAATGCCAATACGGGAGGCGCTTATATTGAAAGGAACCATATGGCCAACTTTATCCGGGGAGAAGGATTGGTTACCGGTTTGGATGATATCCGTAATATTGTGGTCAAGACGATGAACGGAACGCCGGTTCTTATAAAAGATGTAGCAGATACGGTGCATTTCGGAAGTCAGGTACGATATGGAGCTTTCACCCAGGATGGTCATGAGGCCGTGGGAGGTGCGGTAATGATGCTCAAGGGAGCCAATCCCAATGAAGTCATCCAGAGGGTAAAGGAGCGCATGGCTGAAATAGAGAACTCACTTCCCGAAGGTTTGGAAATTGAACCTTTTCTTGATCAAAGTGAGCTTATAGCCCGCACCACCAGTACCGTCGCCAAAAACCTGATTGAGGGGGCGCTCATTGTCATATTTGTACTGGTGATCTTGCTTGGCAGCATTCGCGGCGGACTGATTACAGCCACTGTTATTCCTCTGTCGCTTCTTTTTGCCTTCATCTGCATGCGGGTATTTGGCGTCGAGGCCAACCTGATGAGCCTGGGAGCCATAGACTTCGGGATTATTGTGGATGGCGCGGTCATTATCGTTGAAGGCACGGTGCACCTTATAGAAAAGAAGGTCAGGGAAGGTAAGCGTACCTTCAAACAGGGGCTGATGGATGAGATTACCTATGATGCCAGCAGCACCATGATGAATTCGGCTTTCTTCGGGCAGGTGATCATCCTGATTGTCTTCGCTCCCATTCTTTTCCTGACCGGTGTGGCAGGCAAAATGTTCCAGCCGATGGCCTTCACCTTTGGCTTTGCCGTATTGGGCGCTATTATCTTATGCCTCACCTATGTACCGATGGTATCGGCCCTGCTTCTTAAACCTGTTACAGGGGAAAAGAACTGGTTCAACAGGCTGGAAGATAAGATTGAACAGGGCAGCACCTGGCTTATAGATAAGATACACAGAGGATACCACCCCATCATTAGCAGGTCACTCAATAATAAAGTGGCGGTAATCTTTATAGCTTTGATACTGCTGGCAGGCGCCGGATTTACTTTCGCCGGTATGGGTGGTGTATTTATTCCCGACCTTGACGAGGGGGATATCGCCATGCAGGCCTTGCTTAAGCCGGGGAGTTCTCTGTCTGAGTCTGTAGAAGTATCCCAAAAGATTGAAAATATCCTTCTGGATAACTTTCCGGAGGTTAAAACAGTGGTGGCCCGTATCGGAGTTGCTGATGTGCCAACCGATCCCATGCCTATGGATATTGCCGATATGTACATCATACTTGAAAAGGATCCGGACCAATGGGTAAGTGCAGATACCAAGCAAGAACTGATTGCAAAAATTAGAGAAGAGCTTTCTGTTTTCGCAGGTGTTAACTTTGTATTTAGCCAGCCTATTGAACTGCGATTTAATGAATTGCTTACAGGCGTGCGAGAAGACGTAGCCGTGAAACTGTATGGAGAAGATCTGGACGTGCTGGCCGCAAAAGCACAGGAAATGGCTCAGATTATTCAAACGGTGCCCGGGGCGGCGGATGTCTCAGTAGAAGCCACGTCGGGCCTGCCTCAAATGACCGTTCGGTACAACCGGGGCAGGATAGCCCGGTATGGGCTGAATATTGAAAAGCTGAACCAGTACATAAGTTCCGCCTTTGCGGGAGGGGTGGCCGGTGTAATATATGAAGGAGAGCGGCGCTTTGACCTGGTGGTACGCCTTTCTGATAAAAACAAACGCAGCATTGAAGATCTCAGGAATCTTTATGTAGATCTTCCCAATGGAAATCAGGTACCGCTGGAAGCCGTGGCCGATATTGGTTATCAACCCGGCCCCATGCAAATATCCAGGGATAACACCTCCCGCAGAATTTCTGTAGGCGTAAACGTACGGGGCAGAGATGTGGAAAGCATGGTGCAGGAAATACAGCAAAAAATGGAGGCACAGCTTGAACTGCCGCCCGGCTATTACATCCAGTATGGCGGAGCTTTTGAAAATCTGCAACAGGCCCAGCAGCGGTTGCAGATTGTGGTGCCTATTGCTCTGGCGCTGATTTTCATCCTGCTCTACTTTGCCCTGAATTCTGTCAGCCAGGCCGTAATGATCTGTGTGGCTGTGCCTCTGGCTGCAATAGGCGGTGTTTTTGCCCTGGCCCTGCGGGGAATGCCGTTCAGCATATCGGCCGGAGTCGGATTCATTGTACTTTTCGGTGTGGCGGTGCTCAACGGCCTGGTGCTGATCACCCGGTTTAACAGCTTAAAAGAAGAAGAGGACGTTATGGACTTAAAGAAGCGTATTTTTACAGGAACCGAAGAGCGGTTACGGCCCATATTGCTTACGGCAACGGCCGCTATCATGGGCTTTCTTCCCATGGCCCTTTCCACCTCGGCCGGAGCGGAAGTCCAACGACCATTGGCTACCGTGGTCATCGGGGGGCTGATCAGCGCTACGTTGTTGACGCTGGTTGTCATTCCGGTGCTGTATTATTTCGTTGAAACGCGCACCGGAAAAAACGGAGGCACTGCACGTCCGCCCGCCGTTGCCGGTTCCATTATGTTGTTCATGATCATGACAACGGGTGCTTTCTTCATTCCTGGCCCGGCCGAAGCGCAGCAACAAGCCACCGCTGACAGCCTTCACGGTATTTCTATAGAGGAAGCGGTTCAGAAAGCAAAAGCTGACTATCCCAGGGTGCGATCGGCGCGTTTAGAAATAGAAAGCCGGGAAGCACTGAAGAAAACAGCATGGGATTTGGGCACTACCCAGATCTTTACAGGCAAGGAAGAAGTGGGCAATGGAGAGGCCGGTATTCGTACCCTTATCGGAGTGCAACAGCAGGGCATTGATCCTTTTAGTATAGCCCCTGAACGCACGCTACGAAAAGAGCAGGCAGATCTGGCCCGATCGGCACTAGACCTGAAGCTGCTCGAAATAGAAAGGGAGGTGCGTATGGATTGGAGCAACGCGTATATTGCCAAACGCAAGTATATGCTATACCAGCAACTGGATTCTGTTTTTACTGAATTTGAGCGGGCCGCCCGGCTCCGGTATGAGCAGGAAGCCATTTCAAACTTAGAGTATCTGGCTGCTTCCAATCAGGCCCGACAGATTACCCTGCAAAAAGAACAGTTCTACCGGGACTATCGCTCTGCTTTGGTAGAGCTAAATGCATGGCTGGTCAGTGATACGCTCTTTACGGTGGCGGCAACGGAACCTGAAAAACTGGTAAGACCGGTGGCCCGTGTTTCCAATCCCTTACAAAATCATCCTCTCCTTGACTACGAGCGTGAGCAGGTAGACATAGCAGACGCCCGGTACGGGGTGGCGAAATCAAATTTTCTGCCTTCCTTTAATGTGCAGTATGGGTTTCAGGAAATAGCGGGACAAACCGGCTTTTACAGCTTCGAAGTAGGAGTCAGTATCCCCCTTTTCTTCTTTTCCCAGCAGGGACGTACGCAATCTGCAAAAATCCAAAAGAAAATTGCCGAGCAGGATTTGTACCAGAGGCAAATAGAGCTTCAGTCGGGCTATAAGAGTTTGTTGCAGGAATACCGGAAGTGGCTCTACTCCTGGCAGTATTATCAGGATGAAGCCCTGCCGCTGGCCGTAAAACAACGCAAAGGGGCCGTGACAGCCTACCAGGCAGGAGATATCGACTATGTTGCTTTTATTCAAAATGTGAGGTCGGCCATTGAGGTTGAAATAAACTCATGGAATACCCTGGCCAACTACCTGAACTCAAAAGCCCGTTTAACCTATTTCCTTCAATCATCAAATTAGAACATACAGAACTATGAAAACGAAATTGACATTAATTCTGGCAGTATTAGCATGTACCGTTCTTTTTACGGCATGCGGTAGTCAGGCAAACCAAAATCCACAACAGGAAACGCCCGGTGAACATGCCGGAGAAGAGCAGACAGAGGGTACGGTATCATTGACCTCTATGCAGCGAGAGTTCATTGGCCTTGAGTTAGGTGCTTTGCAGAACAGGAATCTAACAGGCACTATTGCGGTTACCGGCGAACTGGAACTCCCGCCGCAATACGAGGCCAATGTAAGCGCCATTGTAGGCGGAAATGTAAGCACGATCCATGTAATAGAAGGAGATGAAGTCCAAAAAGGTCAAACGTTGGCTTTGCTGGAACATCCGGACTTTGTTCAGATGCAGGTAGACTTGCAGCAAAACAGCAGCCGGCTGGCTTATCTGAAACAAGAATACGAGCGCCGGCAAAACCTCTACGAACAAGGAGTGGGGTCTGGAAAAGCTTTTCAGGAAGCACAAGCGGAGTATATTTCTGTTAAAGCCCGGGTAGAGGGCTTAAAGGCTAAACTGAATATGCTTAATTTAAATGTTGACAACATCCTGGAAGGCGAAGTTTATCGCACCATTCCCGTAGTTTCACCTATTAAAGGCTTTATACAAAGCGTACCCATCAGAATAGGTGAGTATGTGGCCCCCGGCGACCTGCTGGTTGAA
>CALJMB010000393.1 GCA_937982515.1 uncultured Balneolaceae bacterium | reverse complement strand
GCCAGCAGAGAATCGATCTGCCCGTAAGTGAGCAGCAGGCGGGTGAAGCCTTCTGAATAGGGGGCTATCTCATATGGGTTGAAATGAAACAGCAGCCCTTTCTCCGTCAGTGCATAGTTCTTATTCAATGAAAATTGCCCGTCTCTGAAAAAGTAGTTGCGTTCATCGTACTTCACATCGTCGGGAAACTTCTTCTGATCCCGGAATACAGGCTCAGCCACAGCCGCCAGCTGATTTCTTTTGTCCTCTTTTAGGATATCCGCGAGCGTAAGCCGTTTTCCGTCCGGTATGCTGTACATCCGGTACACTTTGGTTTCGGTACCGTGTGCTCCCCCGGTAAACTCCCATTCGGCAAACTCCACACTCAAATACTCGGGTGTTTGATGGATCAGGCGGACATTCATCCGCTGCTCCCAGGGGAGTTTGTAATCGGGTATGGCGGTCAGGGTAGAGTCGTAGAAAGAAAACCAATTGCGGGCCAGTTCATCGAACGAGGCTTCCGAAAGGGGGTGTCCGGCAGAATCGAATATAAACGTGGCTATGGCTTTTTCCAGGGTATCTTTGACCGGAATGTCATCGCCTCCCGAAAAGGAGGGATACGTGTAAGAGAGTTCCAGACATCCGTTATCCTGGTTTTGATCTTTACAGTTGGGATGGAGGCGCTCTACCGTGCGGTACGTGGGAGTGAGTGGTTCGGGTTTCTTTTCCTCCTCTTTCTGCGAGCAGGAGATAAGCAGGAAGGCAACCAGAACAAAGGTGAAACTCTTCATATATTTATTTGTATTCATAAGACGTTGATAAACAGTAACTATAATTGGTTGTGCGGCTGGATGAGCATTTCGGCGCTGTATTGTACTATGCCAAGATACCCCGTTCCATAGAAACAACCCCTTAAATCCCCTTTATTAAGGGAGAGCAATTACTCTCTCCTTGAGGGAGACAATCAGCACAAGGTTTTCCTGGGCTGATTTGAGGGGTGTTCGGGTACGGATACAAAACCATAATTTAACAGCGTGAGCGCCTGCCCGCGCCGTCCTATGGTTCGGCACCTCAACTACACAACACATAAATTAGAATGAACATGCCACTTATGAAAATATACCACAATCCGCGCTGCAGTAAAAGCCGGAAAACCTTAAAGTTACTGGAAGAAAATGCTGCCGGGGATATCGAGGTAATCCGCTACCTCGATACGCCGCCGTCGCGTGAAGAATTGAAACGGCTGATCGAAATGCTGGGCATCCGTCCGGAGGAGCTCGTGCGTAAAAACGAGGCTGTGTATAAAGAACGGTACAAAGGCAAAGAGCTATCCGGAGAGGAATGGATCGATGCCATGGCAGCACATCCCAAACTTATTCAGCGGCCCATCGTGGTAAAAGGAGACAAGGCCGTCATCGCCCGCCCGCCGGAGAACGTCGAAGAGCTGCTGTAGGATGGAGGCGGGAAGAGTGGAACGCCGATGAGGAGGGGAACGCAGGTACCGCGGGCCTGACGGATAATCGCAGAAAGATGTATGCAGGAGGGGCATCCTGCCCCTCTATAACAGCGATTGTTCTGCTGAGCCTGTCGAAGCATTCCCCGGAAGCGAAGGACGCCCGTAACCTTATGATGAGGGAAGCCTCCAGACTTCCCGGCTGGCGGATGACCGGTTTGTTAGAGAGTATAGAGCGCGGTTCTAACCCTGACAG
>CALJMB010000392.1 GCA_937982515.1 uncultured Balneolaceae bacterium | reverse complement strand
CGGTCTCGGGATTGAATTCAGAGACGTAATCGCCCCGTTGTCCCACAAACCAGATATCACCGTCGGGCGCTACATAGGGATCACGGGGACGGGTATCTTCCCATGGTACCTGCCACTCCTGTATTTCTACAGGATTAACAGCAGAAAAATAGTCGAAAGCCAGCAGGGCAACTGCGGCTATTACAAAAGTCGGTATGGATATTGATTTTAACATGCCGGGGAGTTTTAGTCGGGAACTGGTTGTTAACTATTGGCTTACCACTGGTTAACACAATATATAATCTCTTCCATTCAGGTTTGCAAGTAAAAATATCGAAATCTTGTTCCCGGACGGATTATCAACCCATATCAGAGCAGATTATTTCCCCTTCAAGTCTGTATCAACCCAAGGCCATCCCCGGGGCAACTCCGGGCCTGCTCCGGTCAAGCTCAACAGTGTTGCAACGGAGTTGGTACGGGCTTGGTACGGAGTTGGTACGGAGATGGTATAGACAATCAACGGAGGGGCAACGGACCCCCAACGGAGCTTTTTTAGGGGCCAACGGAGCCTGGTTGGCCTCCATACTGGAGAAAGGAGACCGGAAGGTGAGGCGGTGATTCTTTCGTGGCAAGTAGGAAGAATTCAGAACTCTGGATTCAGGAGTCAGAATGTTGGCTGGATATATTCTGAATTCTGACTCCTGAATTCGGAATTTCAATTTTCCGGTCTCCGGAACATCCCGTACCTGATGGCACGGGCGGTGTAGAGCCGGCTTTTATTGCTATAAATATGGGATCCCTGACGGGACCCGGAGAGATAAGATATCTGATTTAAAGAGTAGCAGTCACTTTAGGAGCCATACCTTCGGTTCCTGGCAACGCGAACCAGAGACAGCATGATGGGGACCTCGATCAGGACGCCGACGACCGTTACCAGTGCGGCACCGGAATTTAAGCCGAACAGGGCGATGGCCACGGCAACCGCCAGTTCGAAGAAATTGCTGGCCCCGATCATGGAGGCGGGGGCACAGACCCGGTAGGGCAGGTTGATAAATCGGCCACCATACCAGGCGAGGGCGAAAATGAAATAGGTCTGTATGACCAGGGGTATGGCGATGAGAACGATATTCAGCGGCTGGGATACGATCTGTTCTCCCTGGTAGGCAAACAACAGAACCAGGGTAACCAGCAGGGCTGTGATAGAAACCGGCTTGAATGCAGGCAGGAATCTGTTTTTATACCATTCCCGGCCTTTTGATCGAATGAGGACATTGTGAGTGATGTATCCTGCAATCAGGGGAACTACTACAAAGGCTGCGACAGATAGAACCAGCGTTTGGTAAGGAATGGTGATATCGGTTATTCCCAGCAGGAGGCCTACAATGGGAATGAAAGCCACCAGAATAATGAGATCATTTACCGAAACCTGAATAAGCGTGTAGTTTGGATCACCATCGGAGAGGTAGGACCACACAAAAACCATGGCCGTACAGGGGGCGGCTCCCAGCAGTATGGCCCCCGCTATATACTCATCGGCCAGCGCCGGAGTGATCCAGGCGCTGTAGAGCTGGTCGAAGAACAGCCAGGCAAAAAGAGCCATGGAAAAGGGTTTAATAGCCCAGTTGATGATGACCGTCCAGATTACTCCTCTGGGAGCTTTGCCGATCTCTTTCAGAGAGGAGAAATCGATCTGAAGCATCATGGGATAGATCATCAGCCAGATCAGAATGGTAACGGGTATATTAACCTGATAGAGGGTCCAGCTGCTTAGCATTTCTATGCTGTCTCCCATAAGATAACCGATGCCAATACCGGCCATGATGCAGATGAGTACCCAGACCGTCAGGTATTTGTCGAAGAAGCTTATGGATTTTGGTTCTGTAGCTTCTGCTGTTGTAGCGTTTTCAGCCATACTATTTAGTTTAGTTAACGTGTTTATCGGTTGAATGAATAATGGGCACGATACAGTCCCTCTTTGAAGGGCCGGGCTGCTGCATTCTGCCTAAAAGGCATCTCCGTCCCAAGCTCCGGCTTGGGACGGAACTTCCCGGAGCTCCTGCTTCGCATCCGAGCCACTGGAAGCGGAGCTTCCGGCTGTGCGTGCCGAAGCAGAGCTTCGGTACGAGATGGATGGTGAGGTTGAAATGATAGAATACAACAACCCTGCTCTTTAAAGAGGACGGTATTCTCCATCTGTTATTTCGCCTCCCGGAGCATATCGGCAAAGGCATTGGGCAGGGGACTTTCCCCGACGGCCGCTACTGCTTTTTCTACGTCATATTCCACTCTTTGGAAAGTAACGGTAAGGGAATCAGAATTGTTCAGGTCGATGCTTTTATTCCATTCCAGCAGGGCATAACAAGCTCTGGGGTCTCCGTCTTTGGGTTTGCCCACGGAGCCAATATTGATGGCATGCTCAAAGCGGGCATTTCCCTCCTGCCGGTATTCCAGTATCCTGTGATAGGGTTTGTGAGTGTGACCAAAGGCCATGATTTGCGCATCGGCCTTCTGCATCATGCGCTGAAAGC
>CALJMB010000391.1 GCA_937982515.1 uncultured Balneolaceae bacterium | reverse complement strand
TTTTCATATACGATCTAAAAGCAAAATCCACTGCGGGAGAAGTGGTATTCTGGGTGTAGGCTAAAGGTGGCAGCCCGAACATGAACAGAAATAGTATGGATAAGATGCTCCTCATATAACTCATCTGTAAAAGGCTTAAACGAATACGGTTTTTAAAGTAATGGAAGTTCAAGATAAAGAAAAGGGATTTATAACTCTTCCATCAGCGGGAAGACTTCCGGCGCTTTAGTCATTATCTCAAATTTCATTTCAGACTGCGATAAGGAGTTTTTTTACTTAACCGCTGTGCCAATGATGTGGGGGCCGATAACCGCCAGTGGAAGGCGAAAGTGCTCAATCTCCACCAGGCTGAATCCCGCGTTTTCCACCGCTTTCCATGTTTCGCGGTCCGGATGGCAACCATCGGCCATCCATTTCCAGATCGGTTTGATGCTGCGCTGGACAGTGCGGAGGAAGGAGTGCTCGGGGGCCGCCACATGTTCGATGAACAAAAAGGTACCACCGGGTTTTAGAACTCGTTCGATCTCGGAAAGAGACCTGGCCACATCCTCCACGGAACAGAGTACCAGTGTGCTGACTACGGCATCTACACTCCCGGCGGAGAGTGGGATCTGTTCAGCCTTCCCTGTAATCACTTCCAGGTTTATCCGAAATTCCGCCGCCTCCTTGTTCAGATACTGCTGCATGTAGGGGCTGGGTTCCAGCCCTATCACCAGTGATACGTCATTTGGGTAGTATCCCAGGTTGGCCCCGGTACCCGGACCAATCTCCAGTACCCGCCCTGACAACCCCGAAAACAGGCGCCTCTTCTGCCCGTTCATTATTTCATTATAACGGGAACTGCCCCTGCTCAAAAGCCAGGCGTTGAAACGTGAAATAAGTCCGGTGTGTCGGGCCATGGTTTGCCAAGTTTGTTTAGATTGTGTAGGTACGGCATTCAATAAAGGTACATGCAACTTCAGGAATTCAGGCTTTAGAATCCAGACCTCCTTCCATGGCTTCTGCCACTTCGCTAATCGCCTGCATAAGGCGGCCGGTCTGCAGAAACTCCTCCGATGCTCAGGGAACCAGGCCTGTGGCAGAGTGTTCTAATAAACTGCGAATAAACCTCAGGGTTTGGTATCTTTTAGAGTGTTTTTCATATAACCATTTGAAATCTGCTTTCAATAAATTCACATTAGCTAATGTATGATATTGTATTAATTCCCGGCGATGGCATTGGCCCTGAAATCGCCGGGTCTGTTATGACTATTCTCGAGAAGGCGGGGGCAGAAATAAACTGGATCCGTCGCCCGGCAGGGCTCCGAGCCTATGAAGAACAGGGTAGCCCGTTGCCCAGCGAAACCATGGATGCCCTGACCCATTACAGGGTTGCTCTGAAAGGGCCCCTGGCAACCCCTATAGGCGCCGGATTCCGTTCCATCAATGTAGCTCTCCGCAAAGAGCTCGGGCTGTACAGCAACATTCGCCCCGTCAAAACGCTTCCGCATATTAAAACCCGATTTGAGGGGGTCGACTTGGTCTTGTTTAGAGAAAATACCGAAGGCCTCTATATCGGCAGGGAGCGGTGGCTGGAAGAACATAGCCATGCAGAAAGCATCGCTGTAGTAACCCGTGAGGCCAGCGAAAAAATCATCCACAGTGCTTTTCGGTATGCCCGAAGCAACGGACGGAAAAAAGTTACACTGGTTCACAAAGCCAATATCCTGAAATATACCGGCGGACTATTTCTGGAAGTGGGAAACGAGATAGCAAAAGAATATCCCGATATCCGATATGAAGATCTGATTGTAGATAATATGGCTATGCAGATGGTCATCCGCCCGGAACATTTTGATGTCATTGTAACCACCAACCTCTTTGGCGACATTCTTTCAGACCTGGCCGCCGGGCTGATCGGCGGGCTTGGGCTGACAGGTTCGGCCAATATTGGCGACGATGCGTCCATGTTTGAAGCTGTGCATGGATCGGCTCCGGATATCGCCGGACAGAATAAAGCGAATCCCATCGCTTTTCTGTTGTCCTCTCTGATGATGCTCAGACATATTGGTGAACCTGAGCTGGCACGGCATATAGAACAGGCCGTGCATGCCGCGCTGGCGGACAAATCCGCCTGTACTCCGGATATAGGCGGCAGCGGGTCTACCACAGCCTTTACCGAAGCCGTTTGCAAGAATTTATGAGGAATGACCAGAACGGTTGAGAGATTCTATGGACAGATCTCCCGGAAGTGAAGGGGTACGCCGTAAGGAGACTCTCCATCAATGCCTGTCATGCTGAGCCTGTCCCCGGTTCTTTTGTTTAGAGTGCAACAGCCCCGCCTTAGGGTTTTATAAACCTTTGGAGTCTTTTTACCCGGATTTCTCTACCTTTAATGAACCACTCATCCATAACCGAGTATAACGGCACATAGTAAGCACTGAGACATACGGTTTCCCGGTGATAACATATATTATATATGCCTATACTCATCAAATCAAAAGTTCACATGAATCGTTGTTATTTTTTACTTAAATCCTGTGTGCTGGGAGTATTTATTTTATTTGGTACGGCGTTTCTTGCCATTGCCCAGGAATTTGAAGGAACCATCCATTATGAAATTCCCGAGATGAAGGCCAGTGGAATGGGAGAGATGGTCTATATGATTAAAGATTCCAAGGCCCGTATTGAATTCGGAGAGGGCATGCAAAAAGGCGCCATGCTTTTTTTCCCTGAAGAGT
>CALJMB010000390.1 GCA_937982515.1 uncultured Balneolaceae bacterium | reverse complement strand
GGGTAAGTTCTCTCTGGCTTCACATTTAAATAAAATAACCGCTCCATCCGTAAATAGTTTTTTAATTTCCTGCGATGTTAACATCCCGGATTTATTCATAGATAGCCGCCTTAACCATGTAACCGTTACCTGTAATTCCCTGCCAACTCTTGGCCGGTTAATATTATAAAAAATTAATCTTTATTAAAAAGATCTTAGATCCTGCCTGCATTTTATTAACAGGACAAAATCAGGAAAAAACTAAGTGGTTACGAGGTGAAAACAGAGATCTAGATAAAAGGATACTAAAAGTATGCTTACCGGTTCCCCATCGCTCCCGTAGCTCCGATGTTCTGGAAAGATTGCTGTTTGTAAGCATAGCTGGATGTAGATCCGTAAAGTTGTTAAAATTTTGCGGATCCGTAGATAGCATGTATCTCGTTCCTTATCAGATGGACGGAATACAATAAGCGATTTCGCGACTTCACGCCCGGCCATATAAACAAGCAACCCCCGGCTACAGGCATAAAAGGGATTCAGCTTTGAATCTACTTCAAAAATTCGTAAATCATCACCACTGATCAATTGCTGATCATTCTCTGTACTGGAATGACAAAGCATAACAACTATAAAGAAACATGCGACTATCACTATATTTATTATCCGGTATTCTGCTTACCATTATTACAATTTCCTGTTCTTCCCCAAAAAACACGCTCTCTGGCAGCAGCGATAAAGATTCCCGCCCGGCGTATGCCGATGAAATGAGCATCGTAGATTATGATCCAATATCTACCCTGGTGGTACCGGAACACAAGGTAACAAAAGCCAAATTTCCGTTTGTGGATGTGCACAACCATCAGTGGCGGATGGCAACGCAGGATCTTGGCGACATGGCTCAGGAAATGGATGCATTAAACATGGCTGTACTGGTAAACCTGAGTGGCGGAAGCGGAGATGAGCTTAAAGCCGCCGTTACGAATATCAGGAACCAGGCACCGGGACGTTTTATTGTTTTTGCCAACATCGACTTTGACGGCATTGATGAGCCTGACTGGACTAAACGAACGGTTTCTCAGCTTGAGCAGGATTACAACAATGGAGCACGCGGGCTCAAAATTTATAAGAATCTGGGCCTGACTATCACCGACAGCGAGGGCAGAAGGGTTCACGTTGATGATCCCCGCCTCGACCCCATATGGGAAAAGTGCGGAGAGCTGGACATCCCCGTACTTATTCATACGGGAGAGCCGGCTGCATTCTGGGAACCGGTAGACAAACACAATGAACGGTGGCTGGAAATGAAGCAGTTTCCGGAACGGCACCGTGATCCTAAGCGCTACCCTTCCTGGGAGAAGGTGATGAGCGAACAGTGGAATGTATTCCGGAAACACCCCAGTACCACTTTTATCAATGCTCACCTGGGATGGATGGGTAATGACCTGGCGCGCCTGGGGAAACTGCTGGATACCTTCCCCAATGTGTATACAGAAATCGCGGCCGTCCTGGCTGAGCTGGGCCGTCAGCCCAGGTTCGCAAAGAAGTTCTTCATCGAATACCAGGACCGGATCATGTTCGGCAAAGATACCTGGTACCCTGACGAATACCACGTCTACTTCAGGGTACTGGAAACAAAGGATGAATATTTCGACTATTACCGCAAGAGACACGCATTCTGGAAAATGTACGGGCTGGGACTCCCTGATGATGTATTAAAGAAGCTGTACTATAAAAATGCTCTCAAAGTTATTCCCGGAATTGATCCGTCGCACTTTCCTGTTGAGTAAATGTATGGTACATAAAATAAGTATGTACTGTTGTTTCTTACAGTAAATTTATTATTATCAATCTATTGCGCGGATGGATAAAAGTTCTTGGCCTTTTCCGACCCCTAAATCCCCTGAAGGAGACTTGCCAAGAGAAGATGTAGTACACCCTGGAGGTGTGTTGCATCTGAACGTGCTTATATTTGTTGAACAGCACATTCCTCCAAAGTCCCCTTCAGGGGATTTAGGGGTGTTCAGACATGGATGAAGTACAGGTTGCATACGGTATCTCAACCGCACAGACATTATACCAGGCAGTTAACTTCTAACAAATCATTCCTATTATGAAAGCCACAGGCACATTTATTAAAACAGGTATCTTCGCACTGCTGGCCGTAGCCTTTATGGCCACAACAACTCTGGCCCAGGAACGGGGCAACGATAAGCCCCGGCAAAGCCCCAATGCAAGTGTAAGCCAGACTATTGGCACAACGGTTGTATCCATTACCTACGGGCGGCCTTCTGTCAGAGGAAGACATGTATTTGGTGAACTGGAACCCTTTGGGAAGGTATGGAGAACCGGCGCCAATGAAGCCACCACGATCACCTTCTCTGATGATGTGCAAATAGGAGGACGAACACTAGAGGCCGGCACCTATGGTCTTTTCACCATACCCGAAGAAGAGGAGTGGACCATAATCTTTAACAATGTCCCTGCCCAGTGGGGAGCTTTCGACTATGACAGCAGCCAGGATGCTCTCCGTGTAAAAGCGGAACCGCAAAAGGCCGATACCAGGGAACAATTTATGATTCATTTTGAAAATGTAACCGATACATCGGCCGATGTTGTTCTGCATTGGGAAAACACTAAAGTTCCGTTCACTGTAGAAACGTAACCTCCCATCGTCCCACCTGTTTCAAATACCACCCCGGGCCATGGAAGTGCAACATCTCACCATGGCCTTCTTTTGCTCTTTACGTTCATGTGGGGTGCTAATTTTATTCTGGCTGAGATAGCCCTCAGGGAAATGGCTCCCATCTCTTTCAGCGTTTCCCGTTTTGTAATGGGAGGGGTTGCCATGGTTACGGTGCTTTATGTACAGTGTTATCTGGACGCCAAAAAGTCCGGAGATCCTTTTAGCTTCTTCCCCAAAATTGAGAAAGGTGACTGGCTTTCCATTCTGCTTATTGCCATACTGGGCGCCACGCTGGCTCCCTGGCTGGGTATAGAGGGACTGGGATTGACCCACGGAGCCCGTGCATCGCTGTGGCTGGCACTGGGCCCGGCTATCAGTACCGGGTTCGGCTATTTTTTCAGCACGGAACGTATGGGAGTGTGGGGATACGCAGGGATAGCCCTGGCTATGGCCGGCACGCTGATCCTGGCCATGGATGGCCTCCGCCCGGAGCAGGGGTACTGGCTGGGCGATCTGCTTCTGCTGGCTGCGCTCGCCCTCACAGTCATTGAATTACACCTCATCAAACCGCTGGCCCGCAAGTACGGGCCGGTCTCGATGGTAGCGATGAGAACCGTGATCGGCGGCGCCTTGTACCTGTTAATTGCCTCTCCTTCTCTGTCGGATGAGGCCTGGCTTTCGCTCGGCACATGGACCTGGATAGCGATTCTGGCAGGCGGTGCCATAGGGGTGGGTATCGGCCAATGGGTAAAAGTTCGCGCCCTGAGAAGACTGGGACCTACCCAGGTTGTACTCTACGGCAATATGGTGCCCGTCGCCGCTCTTCTCATCGCCTGGCTGAGCATTGGAAAAGCCCCCTCGATACTGGAACTGCTTTCTACCCTCTTCATCATCAGTGGAGCCGTGTTAATTCAGAGTGTGGACGCGCAGATGCAGCCACTTGCCGAAGGCGAGGAAGACATATCGGTGGTGGCAAGCACAAAGCAGGAGTAGGGGAAGGCAGTGGCCAGTAAGCGGTAAGCGGTAAGC
>CALJMB010000389.1 GCA_937982515.1 uncultured Balneolaceae bacterium | reverse complement strand
AAAGCTAAAACTGTACAGGCCGACTACCTGGCAAAAACCGGCCACCCGGACAAAGCTTATGCTCTGCTTAAGCCTGCCATACAACAGACAGTGGAATGGGCCCGCAACAGCACCGACCTCCAATCCGGCTTCTGGAATGTGCAGCAGGAGTTTCTGGACGCTTTCCAACTATCAGCTGACCTGCTAATCGGGGCCGGCCACCTTAAAGAAGCTGTTGAGGTGTTAGACAGGCTTAAAACTATAAATGACGCGGCTCTCTACCAAAATCCCATGGTAAAGGCCAGCCTTCTGAGCGAAACTGAGTTGTCGCAATATCAGCGGCTCACCAATCAACTTAATGCGCTCAGAAAGCAGCTTCTTGCCGCTGATCCGGATGGCCAGATAGGAATCCAAACACGCATAGATCAGTTCAGCGCCAGGAAGCGGGCACTGGACAGGAAAATAACTACAATGGCCAACAGAGAGCTGACTACCATAGCCGAAGTTCAGCACTCGCTTAGTGCGTATGAGGCCGTTTTACACATTACGGAATTGAATGACTGGTACTATATCGCCACTATTTTTCGAAACGATATACGTTTTAAAAAGGTGAGGCTGGATTCGAGCCTTCGCTCTGTATTTGCCAGATCGTCTGAACAATTGGCCTCCGGAAAGACAAATTTGAACGATCTCTACCAGATTTCTGAAGTACTTGGACTGAAAGACCTCCCTTCATGGACAAATAAACTGACTGTCATACCCGATAGTTACCTTTATCAGTTACCGATAGATATTCTGCCCCTTACCAGGCCGGGATCTGCCTACAGTTATGGGGGAACAACCTATTTAATAGAGCGCTTTAGCACTCATTATCTCACTTCTCTCAACGACTTCAACATGCCTGTCAATGAGCGAAAAAATTACAAGTGGGACTTCATAGGGTATGGTGTTTCCAATTTTGAATCGTATACGGGGCGAAATCTGGTACCGCTTCCCTATGCTCAAACGGAGGTTTCCAATATTATGGCAGGCCTGACAAATATATCAGATAAAACCGCACTGCTCGACTCCTCTTCATCCGAGGAAGCATTCAAAGCCACAGCAGGAGACGCCCGTATTTTGCACCTGGCAACTCACAGTGAAGTATCTGAGCATGATCCATTATTCTCATCTATCTATGTGAGCCAACATGGAGCCAGCCCTGAGGGTGATTTCCCGGGACAAATATTTGCCTACGAACTGTTTGAGCTGAACCTGGCAAACGATTTAATTATGCTGAACTCCTGTGAGTCAGGCTCAGGTTCCTATTTGCAAGGGTCGGGAATTATGGGTATCAGCAGAGCTCTGAGATATGCCGGAGCGAATTCTCTGGTTTTAAACCTGTGGTCTGTCAATGATATGATGGCCTCAGAATTCGCTGTCCATTTTTATAGTAATCTCAATGAGGGTAAAACCAAAGCCGAAGCATTACGGTCAGCTAAACTTCACATGTTAAAAACCAATAACGCCAATCCTCACTACTGGGGCACGTATATACTCATTGGTAAAAATAATGCCGTCATTAACCCTTTAAAAAAAGCAAATATATACCTGGCCTCTACTTTTATTCTCTACTTTATTATTCTGACAGCTATCAGCATTGTGAAGGAAAGGAAGCGAAAGAAACTCTGCTACAGTAGATAAAAAAGGTCGCTAATAACATACGGCCCTCATAGCCTTCGTATTTCAATGCTTTGGTGGTAAGAATCCAGGGCGTGTACATAATCAACGGTCGCATCAAGAAGAACGGCAAATATTACAGATGGGGCTGGTCTTCGGAGATAATTATAATACAATGTCTTATCTGTGCGTATCCGCCCCATCCGCAATACCCGCGTTCTATAAAACGACGAGATATAGTTGATACAACACTAGCTGGATAGTGCATTAAGATAGCTCTGCGCAACCCTGCGGTAGGCACCGTTTAGATTGAATGCTTTTTCAATAGCGGACCTGGCTTTATCGAGCTGATCAAGCTGGAAATAAGCGTTACCCAGGTACCAGTAGGCCTTTTCCAATGTCAGGACACCAATTACTTCTTTATAATTAAGAATGTTGTTATAGTAAGAAACCGCTTCCTGATAGTTGCCATGATTGTAGAATAATGAGCCCAGGCTTAAGCTGATTTCCGATATCCACTTGGGGTCTTCGGCCTTTTCCAGCTCATTTTCCAGGAGGGCAACGGCCTCATCAAACTTTCCGGTATTGGCTAATGCAATGGCATTTTTTATAATCCGACTGGTCTCCGGATCCCCGGTCGTTTCTCCTGCCGACCGATAATAATTCAACTCTATTTTATCGATAGGGTGAACTTCGGTGTTTAAGTTAAAACCCGGATAGTTAAGTATGGTCAGAACGCCGATAAGGAGTGCAATAACGGCTGCTGCCACATAACTCCAGCGTGTTCTCACTTTTGCAGCTCTGGCTTTTGACTTTCTCTTCGCCACCACAGCTTTGAGGTTGGCAACGGTTTTTAAATAATCCAGATAATACTCGTTCTGAATCAATTCAATCCACAGCTCTTCAATCTCATCAGCAGAAAGCCGACCCATTACATATTGGTCAATTTTCTCTTTTATTTCTTTTTGGCTGTAACTCTCAATCATTGCAATTACCAGTTAAATTTAGACGTTAAGTATGCCCGAAAAAGCGATACGTGAATCAGGGCATTTCTTTTACTTTTTTGTATAGTTAATTAGTTATTAATCTTATATCTCTGTGATGTTGCTTGATTCAGAAACCTGCCGCTTATCAGCCTGCAACCGATACGGGTTTCTTATTGTATCATATATAAGAGTCACCAAAGCGGCATTTGTTACAAAAAAAATAATTTAATATTAAGTTTATGGAAAAATGCCTTTAAAACAGCCATACGGTCTGTTTCAAACACTAAGATAAAAACAGTAGCTAAAGCCGACCGCTTTATAATATAATAGTAATCGGCGTCAAAACCATCGAGCCGTTTATTTCTGTATCGTTTAAGAAGTAATGTTTCTTAAACAAATATTTCATTTATTTAACCAGCCCTACCAAGATTCCGCATATCTTGTGTAACTGTCTGCTGATTGTAGTTATCCGAAAGCTATATATAAACTAAAAACTGTTAATGAGCCAAATAAAAACCTACCTCTTTTATCTCTGTTTTATTCTTATAGCTAGTTCCTGCAATAGTACACACAAAACCGAAATACGGGGAAATATTGATTATACAGGATCTTCAAAAATTTTTATAGAAGAACAACCAGTCCATTATAAGTATGCAGATAACATTCTTTATCCGGTACAAACCAACCAAAATGGTGATTTTGAGTTGACTGTTGAGCCGGATTCGGCAAAGGTTTATTTCTTAAATATAGATGATCAACAGTATCCGGTTATAGTAATCCCGGGTTTGGATTTATTTCTGCATATCTCCAGGCAGGAATTTCCTGTATCTGTAAAGGTAACAGGCTATCCCCAACCCTGGGACGACCGCTTTTCGCTTTATCTGAAAGAACTCCGTCCAATCGGTGAGCAAATAGAGAAAGAACTGCCACTGTTTCGCTCCGGAAAATCCGATTCTGTCATTAAACTCTACGCACAGCGTTATCGTCTGGCAGAAAAGCATCTTGCAAACACTCCTCTGGATATCTATTACTATAAAGCCATTGGTGAATACCTGGTAAAGCGCCTCGAACATATCAAGTATACCCGAGGCTATCCGGGATCAGACCCTGAGTTAGAGCGACAGAATATAATAAAGGAAGCTAAAGACCTAGACTTCTTCAGCATCAGGTCTTTGAAAGCACAACGTGCGGGAATCAGAGATTTTACGAACGCTTATGCTCATACATTTGGAGTAAAAGAGCGGCTGGAAAAAGAGTATGGACAAGAGCTCACCCAATACGATGTAAACCAGCTGGGATACAAGACCCTGGATTCAGCCCGGGTTTCAGTCTTAACTCATATAGACAGCCGCCATGCGCGCGCCTACGCCAAAATGCATCTGATTGCTGAACGAATCGGAGAGATATCTCCCGCAGTAGCAAAAGAAAGCTACCAAAAGTATCTGGCCTCTTATCAGGATTTTCCTGTTTATACCGATTTTCTTACAAAGTTTTATCGGGAAGTTGAATCCGTTTCACCGGGAAATCCGGCCGTGCCTTTTACATTGCCTGACCAGAACAACAATCTAGTCAGCATGAAAGATTTCCGAGGCCGATACGTATTGCTGGATTTTTGGGCCAGCTGGTGTGTTCCCTGCCTGAATGAATTCTCTTATATGAAAGATCTCTACCATAGATATTCCAGAGACCAGTTTGAGATTGCGGCTATCTCTACTGAAGAAGACAGCTTGCGGTGGCGACAGGCTATTCAGCGTTTCGATAACCCCTGGCACCAACTATATGGGGGCGATGGATTCCAGCAGAAGACTTTCAGAACCTACAAAGGGGGAGGCATTCCCTTCTATATCCTTGTAGACCCTGAAGGCAACATTCTGCGATATAACGACATCCGTCCATCTTTCAACCTGCCGGAAGTGCTGGATAGCTT
>CALJMB010000388.1 GCA_937982515.1 uncultured Balneolaceae bacterium | reverse complement strand
GTCCCACACACGGCGCCCTGTCTGATCTGTGCAAAGCTGTGGTTTATGTCTTCCACGTCTGTCCGCGCCGCTCTGCGGCCTTATTCTACTATCTTGTCTATGTAATCGGAATTCATGATGCCGAGGGCGCCCATGTATTTCATGCGGAACCCGATAAAATCGCCTACCTGGTAGTTGGCTTTGTTGTCGCCTACATCCAGTATCAACATGTCTGAGCTGGCATCGACAATTTCTACATCATCGTGAATGTTAATCAGGTGCTCGGGGTTGATGTCCAGGTAGCCGATGTCCAGAATAGCGCGGCAGGATGTTTTACCGAACTGTTCCTCATCTACCTCCGCTATTTTCCCCTGGGGGTTTTTACCCAGGCCACCGCTCGGCACGGTAGGCTTTTCGGCAATCTCGATGATCTGTGAGTAGAGTTCCAGTACGCCGTCGTCCATCCCCTCAATGGTGCCGTTAGAAAACAGGTTCTTTCCGAAAAAGAGCGCTTCGCCTACACGGAAATGATTAACGCCTTTGGGCAGCTGGTTTCTGAGCAGCAGAGGGATGGTCACCGTCGTTCCACCCGAAACCAGAGGGATGTCTTTGTCGAATTGCAGCTCAATAATCTGTTTATACAGAGCCAGCTGAATGAGTTTGTCCTCATCAGGCATCACCCCGTGCATACAGTTCAGGTTGGTGCCAATGCCGATCACCTCGAGGGCCGGGAGGTCGAACACTTTTTCATAGAAATCGATCAGATCCTCCCTCATCACTCCCTCACGCAGATCTCCCATCTCGATCATGATAATGACCTTGTGAACCGTATCCTGCCGCCGGGCCTCTTCCGAAAGCGCATGGAGGGTAGATAGCTCCGTATTCAGGCTGGCATCGGCGTATCTGACCACAGACTCGATGATATCGCGGGGCGGCGGCTTGATGTAGATGGTTAGTGCATCGGGATCGATGTCTTCTTTGATCTTCTGCAAGTTGCTGATTCGGGAATCGTGCATCTCACCGATGCCCAGATCCGCCACTTCCTTCAGATACTCCTCATGTCCGCACAACAGCTTGGTGGTAATTCCCCACTTGATGTCATGATCTTTGAACAGCTTGTCCAGATAGTTGTAGTTATTGCGAAGTTTATCCCGGTATAACTTTAAATAGGCCATACCTATTTCTTAAGCCGCATTTCTAAGTATTTATTTGTAAACCCGTATTTCTCGTACAGATAGCGGGCAGGATTATCCGGTTCTACATGCAAGGCTATATCTCCATCCGTTGCTTCGATGGTGTGTTCCATGAGTTGTTTGCCTATGCCCCGCCCCCTGGAACCTGCACGTACAGCGATGTACACAAGTATATGTTCCGGAATGTAGCCGCCCATGTTGGTGTCGTTGACGATGGCGGCTCCGGCAATCTCGCCGTCTTCCTGGGCAATGAGTACAAAACCGTTTTGTCCCGGATTGTCTGAAAAGGCATATCCTATACACGACAGGATGTGCTCTCTGGCATCGCCGTATTGATCCAGATGTTCGGAGAGAAACCCGGCGATGTCTTCCCGGCCAAATGGCGTCGGGTTGTCTGAATCGGATGTGATGATATTGTATTTAATCATTTGGAATGATTGTGCTTAAATTGTCTTTAATCCTGGCAGGGTTTGGAACCCTGCCAGGATTAAAGACATAAATCAACTCGCCGCTCCGGAGTATTCGGCGGCGGGTGTTTTGGATTCATCGGGAAACAGCAGTGACAATGTAACAAACGCCAAAGCGGAGATTGTAATTCCAAATACGTTGGCATCCAGGCCGGCGGGAAGCTGGTTGACGAACGCTTCAAGACAAACGGTTGTCCCTCCGCCCAAAATCATAGCCGCCATGGCGCCTGTACTGCTGCTTTTCTTCCAATAAAACGCACCGATAACGGGTACAAATAATCCAGAAACCATAAATGAGTACGAATACAGCATGAGGTTAAGTACATTGGTCATGACGCTGGCCAATGCTATCGAAACAACACCGATGAGCAGGGTTACTATTTGGGAAAATCGCATAAAAGAACTGCTATCATGATCGATGTTTTTAAAGTACCCTACAATATCGTTAACCACATTGCCCGATGAAGCCATGAGACAACTGTCTGCGGTTGAGAGAATGGCTGAAAAATAAGCAGACATCATAAGCCCCAATAATCCTACCGGCAATACGGTTCGGAGCAGCATAGGAAGGCCCGTTTCGGGATCGGCTTCTGTGATGCTTTGCACTCCCAGGTAGTCGAACATACCCTGTGCGGCGGCCACTTTGGCAAAGAGACCAAGCAGCGTTCCCATAAAAGCCATAACGGGCCATTCAAATAACCCGGCAAGATACCAGGCTCTCTTAGCGGTTTTCTCATCGGGACAGGCATAAATGCGTTGATATAAAGTCATTCCCACAAACCAGATGGGAATAATACTTACCCCCCAGTAAACTACCTGCTGCCAGGTAATATTTGTCATGGATAGTAACTCCGGATCAACCGTATCGGTTATGGCTTCCCATCCCCCAATAGCCGTATAAGAAACAGGCAGGCCGATGAATATCAGTCCAAACATGAGAAATCCCCACTGAAGAGTATCGGTGTAGACTACAGCTTTAAGACCTCCCATTACTGTATATGCCACAGCAATAGTTCCCATAATGATCAGGGCTGTATACAGATCAAGCTCTGCATACGTACCATGAGCCAGCTTAGCCCCTGCCAAAATCTGGGAACTGGTAAATCCCGTATACCCGATAGCTGAAATAATACCTGCAATCAAGGCAACCCTGCCATTAAAATAGTGTTTAAATATGTCAGGAAAGGTATAGGCCGTATCAAACACTTTGTTTCCTTTTACCTTGGGAATGAGGAAAACGGCTGCCAGCCAGGCGCCCAGCAGGCCGGTAAATAACATCCATGAACCTGATATTCCTATCACAAAACCAAGTCCGCCCAAGCCTATAGAAAACCCTCCGCCCACATCGGTAGCTACAACAGACAAGCCTATATGGGAACTGCTCATATTTCTGCCTCCTACATAGTAATCATCGGCACCTTCATTTTTGTTGAGGAAGTAATACCCTATTCCCAACATAGCGAGTATGTAAAGCACAAAAATGGAGAGATCAATCCAATGCATAATAGCGGGATAGCTGTAGTTGTCAGTTAATTGATGTGATAAGTTGAATAGATAATAAGTCCGCTGCCCTGGTGAAAAGTATGAGCTAAGGAGTAGCACGTATTACTACTCATGTACGCTAAGTGACAGGCAAACAACATTCCCTTCAGGCGACGGCAATACAACTGTTGAATACCCTTCGATTGCAGATTCACGGTCACAAAAAAACCCTTGAGTACTTCTCAAGGGTTATCAATAATTGAGCGCTTTAATATACAGGTTAATTTTCGGTGATGTCAAACCTTTATTGGGGCACTGTTTGCGGCTTGTGAAGTGTTTTGATACTAAATTTCAGGGTACGATCCGGTAATGAGGAAGTACGAAGCTTTTCATATCAGAGGATTGAATGGATCCAGAGCGACTATCCGGATATTGCGATGCAGAGTATTGCAATGAGATAGAGATACGTTAAAACACACAGAATTGACACTCATCTCGTTTCAATGCTCTGCGTTGAAACCTTAACCGGACGCTCCTGCGTCCGGTCTCAAAAATATTCTGCCCCGGACGGCATGGCAGTGGTGGGATAGCCTTATTCCTGCGAACATAGCCCCTGGCGACTGATTTCTGCAAAGCGGACCTGTTCCTGAATAGCACCAGCCCTTTCTATGAAATGAATTCATATCAGAAAGTAATATTTTTGTATCTTGGCACGTCATTAACCATCGATAGGTTACCGATAGTCTTATAATTTATAATCCTCAGCATCTTAGTTCTCAATATGATCTCCTCAAGTAATGCTATTGCCTTAGAACATCGTTATGGAGCCCAAAATTATAGCCCCCTTCCCGTTGTACTGTCGAAGGGAGAAGGGGTCTTTGTCTGGGATCCGGAAGGCCGCAAGTATTACGATTTTCTCTCTGCATACTCTGCCGTCAACCAGGGGCATAATCATCCCAAAATTATCCAGGCATTAAAAGAGCAGGCCGATAAGCTTACGCTGGTCTCCCGCGCCTT
>CALJMB010000387.1 GCA_937982515.1 uncultured Balneolaceae bacterium | reverse complement strand
CAGGGTTCAGGGCCATCCCGGCTTAACATCCGGGGCAATTATAGTGATAGCAAGAAATAGAATGTGTATCAGATGAACGTTACTTATAAATCCTATATCCCTACGTTAGTCGCTCTGCTGATGGGTATACTGGCATTGGGTATCCCCCTGCTTCGCGACTTCCATCTGGAATCGGCCATTCTGGTCTCGGTGGCCGGTTGCTACCTGGCCGGGTGGAAAGCCTCAAGCCGAGGCCTTACAGCCATACAGGATATACGGTCTGCAATGAGGATTCTGGGATATCTCTATTTATTCGGCCTGCCTCTGCTGGCAGGCACCTTGCTAAATGGCTGTTTCAGCGTTCATGGGCTGGGACTTTGGTTACTCTATCCCATTCCTTCTGTCTTCTTCGGGTACTCTGTCGGACGCTTGTGCCGTATTTGGAATGTGCCCTATGCAAGGCTGATTACAGTAGCTATAGTAACCGTAGTGGCCGTAGGGGTATTTTTAGCAGAGTTTTTACATCATCCTCAGGTTTACTTCTTTAACCATGTATGGGGAGGCTGGCCGGGGCCGATCTACGATGAAACGGTGCAGCTTACCGATAGCCTCTTCTTCTTTCGGATGTTGACCACATGCTGGATCCTGCTCCTGTGGTTCTTGCCATCTGTTACCACAGACAGCTTGTCGCGGTGGGTATTCTGGTTATCGGCAGCGGCGCTGGCACTGGGGTATACACAACTTGCCGAAATGGGCGTCATCACTCCGGAGTCACACCTGCGTCAAAAACTGGGAGGTGTCCGGGAGACCGAACATTTCAGCATCTACTATGCTAAAGACAGCTACACCGCCCGTGAAATCGGATTAATTGCCCGGGAGCATGAGTTCTATCTGGATCAGATAGCAGACAAGCTGGAGCTGGAAAAGCCGGACTCCACCCATAAGATACACAGTTATTTGTATGCTCATCCCTGGCAAAAGAAACAGCTGGTAGGGGCTAAGTTTACCAGCTACGTACCCGTATGGCTGAAACAAGACCAACTGCATATAGCTAAACAACAGATCGAATCCAGCCTGCGCCACGAACTGGTTCATGTGTTATCCAAGCAGTTCGGAAACCGGCTGTTTAACGCGAGCTGGAGTATAGGCCTGGTGGAAGGCATCGCCGTTGCCCTGGCCCCTGATGAATCGATAAGCTCTACCATCGATCAGATTGTGGCCTCGGAGAAGCCCTATCCCTCCACCGGCGAGATGCGTACATCTCTTCTGCCCTATGGGTTTTACGCCGGGCGCTCTGCCGTAAATTACACTACCAGCGGCTCATTTGTAAAACATCTGCTGCGCGAATATCCGGCTGAGTATTTCAAAGAGGCCTACCGGACAGGAAACATTGAAGCGGCATACGGAACCTCGCTAGCCGATCTGGTAGAAAGCTGGCACCGGCACTTGGATGCTGTACCGGTAGACTCGCTAGACAGGCAGATAGCCAGCCGTCTGTTCAGCATTCCCTCTCTGTTTGAGCAAAAATGTCCGCGTATCCTCACCGAATTTGCCCAGGCATGGGATCAGTACCACTTTAGAATGGCAGAACGGGATACCTCCCGTGCGCTGATCAACCTGGACAAGGCTCTGCACTACGCCCCGGATAGTGAAAGCGTTAAAGCACGGTGGGCGCTTCTGCATCTGAAAGCGGGTAACATCGATAAAGTGCGTCAACAGGCCTCGATGGAGCACCCTTCTGCAGAACTACTGATGCTTTATGCCGATGCCTATGCACTGGCCGGCGATCGACGGATGGCAGGGCAATATCTTAAGCAGGCCGCCCGAAGGCTTGGCCCGGATCCGGTAAAAGCACTACAGGCCGCGCTTTCCACCCGGACGGATGCGGAGCAGTGGCGATACTACCTTCAGTTAACCTACGGGCAGAGACTTTTTCCTCCGGATACGTTTGCCAAATTACATTACCGGACAAAAATCAGAGCGGTGGAACAGGCCATCCGGTCAGAGGAAAAGGATTTGCTTATTGAATATGCGGAGCTTTTGCTGGATGAACCACCAGATATGACGTACTTCAACCAATATATGGCCATGATTCACTGGCTGGGATATTATGACCATGCTGAAGTGGCAAAGAATTGGATAACTAAACTCGGATCCGTGCCCCTAAGAGAACGTCATAAGGAGCGGCTCAATCAGGAAGAACAATGGATCCATTATCTGGAGAGGTGAATCCGTCGCCCACCCGGTAACCGCCGGGTGGATGGATTCCCGCCGAAGGGAGAGCATATAAAGCAGGCTGATCTCAAACGCATGTTATCTTAGATGAGTTACTCCATCTTGTAGCCGTGATT
>CALJMB010000386.1 GCA_937982515.1 uncultured Balneolaceae bacterium | reverse complement strand
TATTTGCTCTTTGGAGCTACTTTGTTGAATTCAGAAATCACTTTCAGGCTTGGAGATTCGGGCTTATAGCCAAGCTTGAATTACAGGATTGGCTTCGGGTTTCTTCAGGTATTCTCTGTTACAGAGTCAGAGATTATTGCAATTATTGATAATACATTTTTTTAATCTTCTTTTTAATTCTTTGCGGCGATTTTTTGTAGAATAGAGATATAGCCCGGCTTTTCAGCGGAATTCTAAAAGAGACATTGTCATCAATTGCTATTAGGCATGGATTGCAAATTCCGCAAGGTTTCATTTTTCTGGGATGATGGCAAAACCATGTTTGTTTCATGATATTCCCCCAACCGTTTTCAAATGCAATTTTCTTCATTTCAATTTTAGAAAGATTTATTGTTGGTATAGAGAAATATTTAAACAGGATGTATTCATCTGATCCTTTATATTTCTCGGCTATTTTATAGTTAAGCATAGATCCTTCTTTAAATTTCTCAACGCTTCCTATCAGAGAAAAATGATTAGAATAATTAACCGGGTGCTTTACCAGGCATAACTGTATATTACTAATAGATTTATACTCACAAAAACCCGCCAGCCACATGTATTGGCTGCCAATGTGCTTATTTTCACTAATGTTGTTATAGGCCTCCGTTATTGATTCATATTGAGGAATATCAGATACATCAAAATATTGAACTGGTTTAAACAGTTCATCTGTATGAGTGTATTCTTTAAACAAGTATTTTCTTATCTGATCCATCGCTTTCAATTCCGCCGCAGTAGAATTTCGACCCTCATCAATTAAATAGAATGTTTCAACGGGTACCTTATGAACTAATAATAATCGTAGCAGTTGAAATGTTGAGTCCCATCCGCCAGTCCAAAATATTTTTACAACATCTCTCCTCGGACCGCTATATAATTTTTTATTAGTCATTACTATACTATTAATAAATCAAATTCCTTTTGATAAAATTATTGTATTTTGGTTTTCCTTAAAAACCGAAATAGCGTTTTTTCCCTCAAAAGGTCTCATGCGTGGAGAATCTTGGGGCATATCTTACCTTTTTGCCGCAAGCAGAACGATTCTTCAAAAGGTTATGCTACCAATGCAAGTCTTTATATAGGTTACAATTAGCAGCATGTCAAGAATAGAATTTCGGGTGACGAATCATTTTTGTCTACCAGTCGGCGGAACAGAAGCAACAACAAAAAGCATCGCCACCAGATATGTCAAGCCGATGTAGCTTTTTTGGCGCTTGTCGGTTTGGCAAGCTGTGACTAGCTTGTTGAACGAAAACCTATCTAATTTAAAAATGATTTGAGAAAATAACGTTATATTTGTCATAGAGAGAAAGATCCTTTGTTGTACAGCTCAAAATAATTGCGATACATCAAAGTCTTTCTTTTTTTTATCCAACTCTTGGGACACTAGTGTTTTCAGCTTTATTATTTATCTCTAATAATTTGCACAAAGCCTTCTTGAAAGACTGATATGAAGAGATATGAGTTCAGACGGCAGTTTATTGTTGGTACCGATTTCTTTGGGAGTGAGGATTACTGGTATCATATTTTGATAAAACATAATGTCAGGCTTAGTGTACATAGAGATTTGCCAGTACATGAAGCACAAAAAGATGGGAAAAAGATAATTCTTATAGGCTATATACTAGATCCTTTTAATACAGATTATACCAACTCTGACATCGTAAAACATTTACTAAACCAATCAGGTAGCTTCTCAGAGGTAATAGAAAATACCTATGGTTTAAGCGGGCGTTGGCTACTTATTTTTACCCAAAATAATGAGATTAAATTGTTTCATGATCCTTTTGGAATAAGGCAAATTTATTATGCAGAACATAATGGAGAACTATGGTGTGGCTCCCAACCATCTATTTTAGCAGACAATCTGAATTTAAAGCCCGAAGAAAATAATAAAGACCTTGAAGACTTTATTTATTCTCCTGTGTTTGAATCAAAAGAGGGGTTTTGGATAGGTAACAAATCAAGATTTCAAAGCATAAAACATTTATTACCGAACCACTATTTAGATTATGTAACTAACTCTGTTCATAGATACTGGGTAAACGAAGAGCAAAATTTATCTTTACACAAAGCATCAAAGTTAGCGGGGGAAATCTTAAGAGGCTCTCTTATTGCAGCTAATAAACAATTTAATTTAATGATGCCAATTACGGCAGGGTGGGATAGCAGGGTCCTACTCTCGGCTTCAAAGGATATAAAAGATGATGTATTCTATTATATCAGTACTAAAAACATACTAAATAGTGAAGATGATGACATAAAAATTCCGAAAAGGATTTTTGAAAGATTGGGTTTAGAATTTAACGTGCTTGATGAATTGGAAGAGCCTGACGAAGACTTTTTACAGATCTTAAGGAAAAATGTAAATAATGCAAGAAATTCGCCTAAGACATTAACTTTATACGAATTTTATTTAAATCATCAAGATAAAATGAATGTCAATGGGTTAGGGGGAGAGATTGCTCGCTGTTATTACAACTATGAAGAAGAAGAACCAACAGCAGAATTTCTGGCAAAAATTACCGGTTATCCTTCTTCTAATTATGCGATAAGTGAAATAGAGGAATGGTTACATGAAGTCCGTTCTTTTTTTGGGGCAAGTTCAATTAATATTTTTGATCTATATTATTGGGAACAAAGAATAGGAAATTGGGGAGCCATGGATCAAGCTGAAAAGGATATCGCCATAAGGGAGTTTTGCCCTTTCAACAACAGAAAATTATTAATGATTCTTTTAAGTGTAGACAGGAAATACAGAACCCTTCCAAATTTCAGGTTATTTAGAAACATCATTCATTATTTATGGAGAGACTTATTGAAAGAGCCTTTCAACCCAATTAGCATTAAGGAAAAAATTGTTTTAACGTTTAAAAATAAAATGCCTTATAATCTTAAAAAAAGTATAAAAAACAAACTGAATATATTTCCATATAATTAACTTTTGAACATAAAAAATATTTTACTAATGAAGGTTGGGATTTTTAAAATAGGGAAAATAGGACTTACTGAAACATTTGTGAGGTCAAATGTTGATCGCCTTCCATTCTCTTCTTTATTTATTGGCCATCTACCTATCCCTCATATCGGTAATGATAATCCTGGCTTTTTAACTATGATATTGACTTATGCAGGAAAAATCGCCTCAAAGATTAGCTTTGAGCTTCAGGATAGAATAAATAGTTTTATTTATTACAGGATTTTATCCCAAGTAAAACCCGATGTCGTTCTTGCCCAATATGGACATGCCGGAGCTATTATATCTTCGCCTTGTAGGTTAAAAAAAATACCATTGGTCATATATTTTAGAGGATATGATGCTACAAACAAGACCCACCTAGAAGAATATGCTGACTTATACAAAGTGATGTTTCAAACATGTGATGCAACAGTATCAGTTTCAAGGTCTATTAGAACGCATGTAATTGCTTTAGGAGCAGATCCAAACACCGCATTTGTAAATCCTTCCGGAGCGGATATTGAAGCATTCAGTATTAACAAAGAACTGGCTAAAGAGAAAAGGCTCTTGTTTGTAGGAAGGTTTGTTGAAAAAAAAGCGCCACAATTAACCCTGCTGGCTTATTCCCGGATCAAAGAAAAACACCCGGATTCCAGGCTAGTGATGATTGGGGATGGGCCGCTACTGGGGGCCTGTAAAGATTTGGCAGAAGCGCTGGATTTGAAAGAACAAGTAGAGTTTTTAGGTTCCCAATCTCACGAAGATGTACAGCGGCAAATGCAAAAAGCGCGGGTTTATGTTCAGCATTCGGTGGTAGCCAGTAATGGAGATAGTGAAGGCACTCCGGTCGCCATTATGGAGGCCGGAGCAAGCGGGGTGCCTGTAGTGGCTACCAGGCATGCGGGAATACCCGATGCTGTTATCCACGGTAAAACAGGTTACCTGGTAGATGAGCGGGATGTTAAAAGTATGGCCAAGTATATGGATGAGTTGCTTGCAGATTATGATACAGCATCACAAATGGGAAATAATGCGCGAGATCATATCATGAAAAATTTTTCACAGAAGGACAGCATCAGACGATTAGCGAAAATTCTCCAATGGGCAACAGATAAACGTGAGACCAAGCCCACGCTATTTCCTGATTGGAGTCATATAGCATTGGATAAAGAGAATGGAGAGAATGAATAGTTATTTCTCAAACCAACCAGCAGGTTCCAATCAGAAATATTTATTTGATTCTATCCGTTTATGATTTCAGTAGTGATTCCAACGTACGATCGCCCGGATTTGCTTAAAGAAACCCTTTCCTCTCTTGCAAAATGCAAGATTCCTGCTACTTACAGAGAGCTCGTAGTTATTGAAAACGGAATGAAGACGGGAGCGGAAATATTGGTGGCTCAACTTCCGGAAAAATTAAACGCCAGGTATATGTTTGTTAAACAGGGCAATAAGAGTAATGCGTTGAACGAGGCCATTGCTTCCGTTGATGGGGGGGTGGTCATATTTACAGATGATGATGCCCGATTTTCATCAGGCTTTATTACTGCTTATGCCGAGGCATCTGCCAAATACAAGGAGGGGGTATATTTTGGAGGTCCTGTAATGATTGATAAAGATGACCCTTTTCCCGATTGGATGGAACCGCTGTTGCCTCATTCAGCCCGTGGTTACGATCTGGTAAATGAACGCATGAACAATTCCTATTTGGGTATTAACTGGGCTGCATTCGCCTCTGACATTAAGAAGCTGGGGGGATTTGACATAAGGTTTGGCCCTGGTTCCTCAACAGGGGCTACAGGACAGGAAACAGACATGCAAAGGCGGATGAAGCAAGCGGGAATGAAGCAGATTGATGTGTTAGATGCTGTGGTGTGGCATAGAGTAACCAAAGCAAGCTATAAGGAAGAATGGCTTGTAAACCGTTATTTTAAATACGGTATTTCTAAAGGAGTAAAAAAACATACCCTGAAGGACATGTTACTTGAATTTTTTAACGCGGGTAAATATATGGTACGATGGATGGTCTATTTGATACTGTTGAATAAGATGGAGCGGAAAAAGAGTAAAATGGAAATTGTTACACGTCTGGGGTATTTTTACTTTATCTTGAAAAAAAGTAATTGATCTTGTCGCATTGACACAAACTGTAAGTAAGAAACAAAAATATCCCTTTGCTTCGGTTATTATTCCGGTGTTGAATGCCAAAAAGTATCTGCCAGACACGTTAAAGGCATTGGATGAGCAGACCTATCCCCAGGATCGTTTCGAGATTATACTTATTGACAATGGTTCTGGCGATGGCACCCTGGAGTATTTACTGGGCACTGATTATATAACCTTACACAATTCCAGGGCCAGGAATCCATATATTTCAAGAAATATGGGCGCCGAGAAAGCAAAGGGGGAGATTTTAGTCTTTTTGGATATAACATGTACACCTACGGAGCATTGGCTGGAAGAAGGAGTTAATTCTATTATAAATGGTGCTGATCTTGTGGGCGGAAATATTAAGTTTAAATATCACAGCACAAATCCTACCTTAGGCGAATGGTATGACTCTATCACCTTTGTGAATGTGGAGGAATACATAAAAAGATTTAAAAGTGCTGTCGGAGGCAACCTGTTTGTAAGCCGGGAGGTCTGGCGGGGGGCGGGCGCTTTCCCCGAAGATATGCGTTCAGGAGCTGATAGTTATTGGACCAGACGTGCATCAGCAAAAGGCTACACTTTGACATTCGCTGAAAATGCCACTGTTTCTTATCCGGCAAGAGAACTAAAGGGGGTCATTAAAAAGTCGTACAGGGTCGGTAAAGGTCATGTCAGAGCATGGATTAAAGAGAAACAGCAAGCCAAAGATATAGTACTTGAAATTATTAAAACATTTTCTCCTCCCTCTGTCAAAGAAATAAGAAGTAAAATTGATAAACGAGGTATCGCTCAGATGCATAATTATATATTTCATCTGTGGTTTATCAGCTGGATTAACAAGGCCGCAATGGGGTTAGGGCGTGCCAGTGCTTTCTTAACAGCAAAATCCAAAGCTAAAGATGCGTAATAATCGAAACCCTATTATTATAGGATTCTTCTACTATAGTTTCTACCCCGTTAAAGGCGGGGCTTCTGTTCACGGCTATAATTTAGCTAAAGAACTGGCTCTTAAGGGATATAAGCTATTAAAAGTGAATGGAGAACCTGATCCTTATACAGAAAAAAAAAGCGGCCTCTGGGGCTTAATATATATTCTATTAGTTTCAGATATTGTGTTTGTACGTCTGGATTACTTTAAGAAGATGCGGAATTTCATTCCGTTAGTAGCGAAACTGTTTCGGAAAAAAGTTATGGCAGAGTTGAATTCACCTTCTGACGAACTTCGCCTGTTTGGAGCAACCGAGATGGATATTCAAAAGGCCGATCGTTTTATGCGCTTTTTGTCTAGGTTTGTAGATAAATTTCTGGTAGTGAGTCCTCCGGTAAAAAAATATTGTACTGAGATTCTTCAGCTTAATAATGTTTCAGTGATTGAGAATGGTGGGGAAGTTTTTGAGCTTGAAGCACTAGCCGTTTCTCAGGAATTCCAAGATGTAATTGAAGAAATAACCACAAGTTATGATCAGGTAGCGGTGTGGGCAGGTTCGCCTAACAAAATGCAGGAGATGAGCTTTATAGGAGGAATTGGAGAAGCCCTGGATGCAACTTGTGCTCTTATATTAATTACAACATCCCCTATTCGATTACCTGAGTCTCTGACGAGGCGTGAAAACATTTATGTGTTTTCTGAACTTGGCAGGGATGAAGTTAAATGGATTATAAGACAGGCTGATATTGGCTTCGCATTTTATGAAGACTACTATTGGTCGCGATGGGGGTTCTATAACAGTTCGTTGAAAGTCTATGAATATCTGGTTAATGGGTTATGGGTAATAAGTAATAAAGAGGAACTCATACCGATAGATGAACATATCAAATTGTTGAATGATCCCTATGAGATAAATGAATTGATGAGGGCGATAAATAGTAATGGCTTAGATTTTAAACTTACACGAACCTGGACAAAGGTGGCAGAAGAATTTGAAAAACAACTTATTGAGGTAATAAACAGTGACTAAATACAGTAAGGAGTTTTACTGGGCTTTTATTATCGCAGCTATTATTTGTTTTTCTCCATCTAAAATAGTGGCTTATGGGGTGCCTTATATCTTCCTCGGTTATTTGCTGGCAAAGAACATCGAAGTCAAGCGAACAGTGATGACACTATATGCTTTATTAGCTGTAAGCTTGCTCAGCTATTTCTTCTATTATTCGTTATATGGGAATACTGTTTTTCAGAATCATCTCCTCACCCTGCTTACATATTCCTCGTTTATTCCTGTTTTAATTGTTGATAACAGAAAAATAGCACAACCACACCTGTTTAAAAAAATTTTCGCTTTTCTATCCATATTGTTTTTGCTTCAGGGATCTGTAGGAATAATACAAGCTGCATACGGAGCCATAATTTTAAATAAGGGATTTGATTCGGTTAACGGAGATCATGTAGAAGGTACAATCCACCTCTCGCTGGAACCCGAGTTAAGTTTCAGTAATCCCATGTTTGCAGTTAACATGACCTTTATAGGTATGGCTTTGCTAGTACAGCACTTTGTCTATGAAGATGGAAAGAAGCACCGGTTATTTATAGGCTTCCTTTCTTTAATTTTGGCTTCAGTAATGCATGTCCTTTTACTAGCCTTTGTCTCGGCGATTCTGTTCTACCTTGTTATCCGGCCGGAATTTGCTTTTATAACTAACAGTGTACGCACGGTAAGGGCCAGGTTGAAACGTACTTCAATCAAGCTTTTCCTGATCATATTTATGTTTTTTATAATTGGTGTGCCTGTATATTTTCTTAGTCATAATGTCAGTTTAATTGAGAGTTTTGTAACTAAAACCTTTTTAGCCCAGACTCCTAAGGCTAAAATTACAATTGATGCATTTGATAAACTTCCGGACCGCTACCCGCTTTTCCCCGTGTTTGGTTTTGGCCCCGGCCAGTTTACCAGCCGTGCCAGTTTAATTGGTAGCGGAGTATATTTGGGAGGGGTGGATAATCCCCAATCTCCGCCTTTGCTACAGAGTAAAATAAATCCCGTAGCGGATAAAGTACTAATACCTTATTTATATGAATCCCAACAAAAAAAATATCTTGGTTCTACCGGTTTTCCACATTATTCCTGGCTGAGTGTATATAGTGAGATGGGCGGAATCGTTTTTTTTAGTTTAACACTGTTTGCTTTATATTTGATAATAAGAGTCATCAAAAGGGCCGGCAAAAGCAAGGCGCATCGTTTTACTGCCTTTCTTTTTTGTACAGGGTTAGGGCTACTATACTTACTGGGTATGCATGAAAACTATTGGGAGGTACCACAGGCCATATTTTTGGGAGTACTAATATTGAAAATAATGTACGCCGGTGTAATGCATTTGGAAAATTTTAATGATGTTACCTATGGTCTGTTATCAAGAGAAACATTTGAAGGATATGTGAATAATCAGCAACAAGAACAAGTTTCCCTTGATGATAAAGCCTGATTTTTAATAAAGATATTTCAACTGTTTTTGTAGTAATGGTAGTGATAGTGGTTGGTGTTTTTAAGAATTCGGTCAGTTAAGGAGAGTATAGGGTTCAGGCGCCCAAAAGAATAGATGTTTGGCAAGTTCCTGTATCAGTTGTTCCAGAATGCCTGTAAGCTGAAATTCAACATTTTGTTGTCTCTTGGTTGGTATTGCTGCCAGCCAACTCGATGGCTTGTATGGCTTGTCAGGAGGCCGCTAAAGCACAATTCCTAAAGCCTTCGGGGGACTGTGTTTTTAGTGTTTTTGTGACGACAAACACGCATCACTTTTTTCTTGGTAGTGAAACGAGACAGATAATATCCTTTCATATGGAAAAGGTATCAGAATATCTTGTAACTAACACTATAGTAATCATTTACTTGCTGTTGCTGGCAGGATGTTTTCCATTTTTACAATCTGACAGCAGTATTGACTTGCCAGATCCGGGAACCAAATATAACCAAACATCAAGCCCTATTGGTGGGGGGGAAAACTATCATTCAATTGTTCTCAGGGAAGATGCTGATCATGTTGTTCACTCGCTGAAAGAGCTAGAACAGGCACTTGGTAAAACTAAGAAATACGAAACTATTTATTTGCCGGGAGATGTAGAAATTAATCTTTCAAATCATAAATCTCTTTCAATTCCGGGAAATGTCACTCTGGCAAGCAACAGGGGATATAATGGAAGTAAAGGTGCGCTTTTATATACAGAGAATTTTCATAACAGGAATTCTATCCTTATTCAAGGAGATTCAGTCCGAATTACAGGTTTGAGAATTGAAGGGCCTGACAAAGAGATACGTGAACACAGAGATGAGCTGCCACGGGTAACAGGCATTCACATTAGAGGGTATGATAATTTAGAAGTAGATAATTGCGAGATTTTTGGATGGAGTTTTGGAGGAGTATCCATCATAGATTCAGATAATGCCTTTATACATCATAATTATATCCATCATAACAGGCGGGCAGGATTAGGATATGGTGTGGCTTTATATTCCTATGATCAACCCGCAACGGCATTAATAGAAGCTAATTATTTTACGTTAAATCGCCATGCTATTGCCGGGTCAGGACAACTGGGTGTAAGCTATGAGGCACGGTATAATTATGTACAGCGCAATACAACTTCACACAGCTTTGATATGCACGGAGATCATGAAAGTCCGGGCACCGGAACGGTCTATGCCGGAGATGAGATTAGAATCCATCGTAATACTTTTTACGCTGAGAATCAAGGAGTGGTAATTCGTGGAATACCCAGAAGAGGCGCCTGGATATATGAAAATAACTTTGTGAGAGCCAAACAAGATGTAGCGGTAAGGCAACGATATTATTATGGAAATATGCAGGTGTATGATAATATATTTAAGGGTGAGCAAAATGCCTGGTATGTATCTTGGGGCGGTAAAGAAAGCTGGTATTCATTAAAAACAAGCCCTGCGGGAATTGGAATCGAAGATACTTATATTGGAGATTTTAATGGAGATGGAAGGTCCGACTTGTTAGTCTGGAGTGGCCGGTACGGCTATATATCTTATAGCGGAGACAGTTATTACGGACACGGGCACTTAACAAGAGGCAAGCTGGAACTTTATGAAGGATCTCCGCGCCATCTATTAGTTGGCGATTTTAATGGTGACTCTGTTGATGATATTTTATGCCTTATAGAGAGCAACATATATATTGGTGACTTGCAATCAGGTAATTGGAAACATCATATGACTTTGAATGATGGTATGGTCTCCCGGTTTGTGAGAACCGGGGACTTTAACGGGGACGGGAGAGATGATATTTTTGCCTTTGACGGAATCAACTGGTTTGTTTCATATGAAGCGAATGAAGGTTGGATCAAATTCAGGGAGCAGCGTATTAATCCGGGGCAAATTTTGATTGGTAAATTTTTAAACAAAGAGCAGGATGATATAGCCATGGTTGAAGGAACCAATTTGGTATTTCACAGCTTTCAGGCAGGCGTTATGGATGCAAATAGCAGCCGTAGCTCCGAAAAGGCGGGTCCCTTTATAGCAGGAGATTTTGATGGAGATGGGTTCACGGATTTATTAGTTTTAGAGGATCATGAAATAACCATTAACTATAGCCAGGAAAATACTTGGCAGGCTGTCCGCACACTGTCAGATATTGAAGATATTTCTGTCAAGGTCGGCGATTTTAATGGCGATGGGATTTCGGATATCATTTTGAATACAAAAGGACTGTGGTAATACATAAGCGCTTTTAATGAATATTTTAATAATCGGGCACTATGGCGGAGAAAATTTTGGTGATGAAGCAATGTTATATTCCATCCTCTCCAGACTTACAAAGATCGAAGATGCGGCTATAACAGTTGTTACCAAGCCGAGGAAGAAGTTTTATTTCTCAGAGAAAGAAGTAACCTATGTTTTGCCATCTTTGTTTAATGTGTTCAGAGAATGCCTTAAGACTGATGTGCTGATACTAGGTGGAGGTACACATTTCCATGATGGATATAATAAGCAAAGGCTTAAAAATCATCTTGTTTATTTGTTAAAGATCCTTCTGATTTACTTGATGTTTTTTTTATCAGGGAAGAAAATCTATCAGCTGGGAGTGGGATATGGACCGTTTTATGGACGATTGATTAGAGTTCTGTCTGCTGTTTCAGTAAAACTTGCTACCTTTACTCTTGTCAGAGATCATGCTTCGTACAAATGGTTAACCAACTTAGGGATACCTCTGCATAATACCGATGTTTCTTTTGACTTGGTTGGACTACACCCGCTTTTTGCAGATAAACCGGATTCCCGTTTAACTGTAGGAGTTACCTATACACAATGGACAGGAGTTTCTTTGACCTCCTTTGCTTACAATGAATTAACATATAATGATGAGTTTTGGACTGGCCATTTCTTTTCGTCGATAGAAGACTTGTATAAAAAGTATGACTTACATATCAAAATTTTTGTTTTTCGGGGTGGAGAGAGAGAAAGTGACGAACCCTTGTCGAGACAACTCTACAATCTTTTAAAAAAGATAGACGAGCGAAGGGTTAAGCTTATTGAATATTCCGAAGAAACATCACCTTTTATTGAGGAAATAAAAAGCTGTGCAAGTTTCATTGCTACCCGATATCACTCAGCCTTGTTGGCTTACCTATGTGAGTGCCGGCTGTTTTTTATTCCATATCATGAAAAACTTATATCATTATCTGAGGATATTGGCTTAAATGATAAAGCTGTTTTCAGAGTTGAAAAAAGTCAGCTTCCAGACCTGCCTAATCGTTTGGAAGAGTTTATCTTAAACGAAGAGAATAATTATTCTGCATCTCTAGAGGTCAGTGAAGCTTTTAGAAAGAGCAAAAAAAACCTTTCAGTCTTCGGTATTGACAGCAAATGAAAAAAGTTCTGGTTGTTGTTTACACTCCTACGTACGGGGGTCCACATAATCAAATTGCCCGGCTTTACAAACCGTTAATCGAAAAAGGATGGGAAACCATTGCTTTATTACCAGATGCAGATGAGAACAGTTATAAAAAATTAACCGACCAAGGTATCAAAGTAATTACCAAGCCATTGAAGAGATTAAGGGCAAAGCAGGTTATAAAGAATAATGCAGACTATGTTTTATCTTTCCGGGAGAATATCAGGCATATAAAAGAGGTAATTATAGAAGAAGAGATTGATGTCGTTCAGGTCTGTGGATTGATGCACGTTCATGCAGCATTTGCCTGTAAGGAGCTGAAGGTACCTCTGGTATGGCAGTTTCTGGGGACATTTGCTCCACTACCCCTCCGGATTTTGTATACTCCTTTTGCAACATTTTATGCTGACTGGATTATGACTACAGGAATGAGAACAGCAAAACAGCATGTGTTCCGGAAACTATTTGCAAAGAAACATTCTATATTTTATCCTCCGGTTGACACACAAAAATTTATTAGTACATCTCCAAAAAGAAAAAAAGCAAGGGATTGGATGGAGGTCTCCGATGATGCTTTCCTGGTTGGAACTGTGGGGAACCAAAATAAAACCAAGGGACATGATAAATTTGTGGATATTTCCGAACAATTATCTGAATATAAAGATATATGTTTTAGAATAATAGGGAAACATACTCCCTCTCACGCTGAATACTACAAGCAAAAAGTGGTGAAGAGAGCTTATAAAAAACACTTACTACAAACCGGACAATTGTCTATCATGGAAGATGAATTACCGGTAGACACCATTATGTCGGGGTTTGACGTATTTCTTCTGACATCAAAAATAGAAGGGTTGCCAACTGTAGTGTTAGAAGCCATGTCTATGGGGCTGCCCATAGTAACCAATGATGTCGGATCGATAAGTGAAGTTATTTCAAACAGTGAGCATGGGTATATTTATTCCACAACAGATGAAGCTTGTGAGTATATTTTGAAATTCAAATCGGATTCAAGTTATAGGCAAAAGGTTGCTAAATTCAACAGGGTGGACGCCATAAGCAATTATGATGTATCTGTTTGTGCTCAAAAGCATGCCGATGTTTATAATAAAATTACATAGAATAGATATAAGAGAGAGCATAATGAATAGTTTTTTTAAAGCATTACAACTGTATGTATATGATTTCTTAGACTTAATTCATTTGAATTCCGATAACAGAAACTACACTAAGTTTATTATTCTTGGCCGTTCAAGAGTTGGATCTAATATGCTTAGAAGTATTCTAAATGGTCATAGAGGAATAATTTCTTTCGGAGAACTATTCAGAAGACAAGGAGAAGTTGGTTGGGGCATCCCATATTATTAGCATAACCGAATTAATTTATTTGGAGAAGATGACTTCTTAAAACATCAACCTGTCGACTTTTTGCAAAAAAGAATATTTAAAAATTATCCTGATCATATACATGCCGTAGGCTTTAAACTGTTTTATTATCATGCCAAACAGGATAACTGGACGCAGGTATGGGACTATATTAAGGATGAAGAAGTTAAAATTATTCATTTAAAACGCCGCAACCTTTTAAAAGTACATCTTTCACGGGAGCTAGCCGAAAGGACGGGAAACTGGGTAAACAAAAAGTATAATGCAGTGATTGCACTAGATCCTCAGAAATGTGCCAGGGATTTTGAACGAACCGAGCGTTGGTGGAGCGAATATGACAGTTATTTCGGAAATAGTATTTTACTGGAAGTCTGGTTTGAAGATATTGTAGCGGATGGTGACCTATGGATAGCAAAAATTATGGATTTTTTAGACATCAGTAGCCCTGAAAAGAAGCTGACCCCGACAACTAAAAGGCAATCTGCGAAATCGGCTTCCGGATTGATTAGTAACTATGAAGAAGTAAAGAAAAAATTCATAGGTACAAAGTGGGAACATCTCTTTGAATGATACCTTACTAACCTAACCAAATAGGACAAAATTGCTCAGGTATTATTTGAAAGTGTTTGCTGTTATGTCAACTATAAAGTGTCGTTTACGTGTCGATCATTTTCAGGCACATAGTAAATCAGAGATGGTCTGTCATCAGTTGAAGAGAAAAAGAGATGTTATCTAAGCAATATACAACAAGCAATAACAAACCGTGGATACCAGTATATGCAACATATCATATGCTGTCGTGCTGGCAATACTAGCCTGTTCATGTAGTACAGGTTCTGACTATAGCAGTGCCTCTCAGGGTGACATCATTTCCTCACAGGATGTAAAAGGCGTTGCCGGTCATGTTTTTAATTGGCAGATGAACCACCACCCCAAAGCTGCATGGAATGCTGGCTGGATGAATGCCGTACTCTATATCGGCATAACAGAGGCCGGAAAAGCATTCGGGGATGAAAGATATTGGCAAGCAGCTATCGACTGGGCAGAATTTAACAACTGGAAAATCGGGAAGCGACAAATACATGCTGATGACCAAGCCAGTGCCCAGGTTTACCTTGAGCTATACAGGAGGTACCGGAAAGAGCATATGATTGCCGATGCTAGGAAGGCCACAGAGTCTTTGCTGGCCATTAACCTAAGAGGGCGCGAATTATGGTACTGGTGTGATGCTCTTTTTATGAGTCCACCGGTATTGGCAAAGCTGAGTACTACAACAGGGAAAGCCGGATATTTTTGGTTTCTTAACAATAAATTCTGGGACGTCTATGCCTATCTGTATGACCCTCATGAATATTTGTTTTTTCGTGACAAACAATATTTCGGCGTATTAGATCAAAACGGGAACAAAGTATTCTGGTCCAGAGGCAATGGGTGGGTTCTGGCGGGGTTGGTAGCAATTTTACGGGAACTTCCGGAAAGCAACGAGCGGTATAACGACTATCTGAACCTGTACAGGAAGATGATCTCAAAAATCGTTTACCTGCAGGGGAATGACGGTCTGTGGAGAACAAACCTGTTAAGCCCCGATATCTATCCCAATCCTGAAACAAGTGGATCTGGTTTTTATTGTTACGCCATAGCATGGGGTATTAATTCAGGGGTGCTCAGGGAAGAAAAATACAATGCTGCTTTAAATAAAGGCTGGGAAGGCTTAACTTCCCGAATCACTGCAGATGGGAAATTAGGCTGGGCACAGGGTGTGGCTCAGAGGCCGGGTCCTGTTTCTAAAGATAATTCCGAAATTTACGCAACAGGCGCTTTTTTAATGGCAGCAAGCGAAATGTATAAGTTGGCCCGGGTAAGAAATAAGTAGCAAATACTATGATAGTAAACAATGACTCCATAACAATAAACAACATCCCGCTACATAATTATAGTTTCAGAGATGCAGTAAAGAAAATTATAACTAAGGCAAGTGGCGACGAGCGTGAAAATTGCTGTGTAAGTCTTACTGGAGCACACGGGTTGGTATACGCCCGCAAGCACCCTGAATTCGAAGAACTGTTACACTCATTTTACCTGAACCTGCCAGACGGTATGCCGGGCGTATGGTTGGGGCGGATGAAGGGGGCAAGATTGATGCAGAGATGTTATGGCCCCAATATATTTGCCGCTATAATGAAAGCTTCTTCAACACGTAACATCAAACATTTCCTTTGCGGCGGGAAAGAAGGCGTTGCGGAAAAACTGAAAGTTGCCTGTGCAAAAAAATTTAATAACACCAATATAACGGGAACTTACTGTCCACCTTTTTTAGGGATTGATGAATATGATTATGAGATGATCGCCGAAAAGATTAACCGGTCAGGCGCTGATATCGTGTGGATAGGCATTAGCACCCCCAAGCAGGAGCAGTTTGCGTGGAGGCTTTCACACTACACAAATACTCATTTCTTAATAACAGTTGGGGCCGCCTTTGATTTTCACACGGGCTCAGTGCCCCAAGCCCCGGGACTGATGCAGCAGCTGGGCCTCGAGTGGTTCTTCCGTTTGATGATGGAGCCAAGGCGCTTAGCGAAAAGATACATGGAAATCGTTCCGTTATTTATGTATTATTCTGTACTCGATTTATGGAAATACAAATTTAATAAAGACAGTTAGTAATGAGTCAAAAAAGAGCGTTGGTCTGCGGGGCGGGTGGTTTTATCGGTGGGCACCTTGTTAACAGATTGAAGGATGAGGGCTATTGGGTAAGGGGAGTGGACCTGAAAGAGAATGAATTCGGAAATATGAATGCTGATGAATTTATCGTTGGCGATCTGCGAGATCCCGAATTAGTAAAGACGGTGGTCTCAAAAGACTTGGACGAAGTTTACCAGTTGGCGGCCGATATGGGGGGAGCTGGCTTTGTGTTTACCGGAGATAATGATTCCGACATCATGCATAACAGTGCTCTTTGCAACCTGAATGTTCTGGAAGAAGTAAAAAATAAAGGGATTGGAAAAATATTTTACTCTTCATCGGCCTGCATGTATCCGGAGTACAACCAAATGGATCCCGATAATCCAAAATGTTCGGAAGACAGCGCTTATCCGGCTGCACCAGACAGTGAATATGGCTGGGAAAAACTTTTTAGTGAGAGATTGTACCTGACCTATCAGCGAAACCACGGAATAGATGTAAAAGTAGCACGCTTCCACAATATTTTTGGCCCGAAAGGCACTTGGGATGGCGGAAGGGAAAAAGCACCTGCGGCTATTTGTCGCAAAGTAGCCATGGCTGAGGACGGTGGTACGGTAGAAGTTTGGGGAGATGGCACTCAAACCCGCTCTTTTCTCATCGTTGATGAGTGTGTGGAGGGTGTTCGCCGGCTGATGGAATCTGACTTTTCAGGTCCTGTTAATATCGGCTCTGAAGAGATGATAACTATCCAGGACTTTACAAAAATGGTTATCGATATTTCCGGAAAAGACCTTTCTATAAGGAATATCGAAGGACCGACAGGAGTAAGAGGCAGAAATTCAGACAATGCTTTGATTCGGAAAAAACTGGGATGGGCGCCTTCCAGATCTCTGCGAGAAGGAGTAGAACAAACATACAACTGGATTGTTCAGCAGATTGAAGAAAAGAAGACGGCTGAAGCCTGAGTTATTGAATATGGATTACTATGCTAAAATAATATTTGAAAGTTAAACGCAGGAAATTTACTTTGTATGAAACTTTAAA
>CALJMB010000385.1 GCA_937982515.1 uncultured Balneolaceae bacterium | reverse complement strand
CGGATGGGGAACATTCGATACCCACGCCGGTCCCTCTAACCTTGCCTATGGTATTGACAACCAAATATGGGGCTCAGTAGGATATTCAGGGTTCCGCGGAGAAATAAACGGAGACTCTCTGCAGTTCCGGCAAGGGTTCTATCGTTTTACTACTGACTTTGACAATATGGATTTTGAATACCTTGTCGCCACCAGTAACAACACATGGGGATTGGGCTTTAACGAGACATTCGATGTATTCGGGTCCACAGCCAACAACACCCATGCGGTTTATATGGGTATTCCGCTAAAGTATTACGAAGGCCATGAATGGCCAGAAGGGGATGAAAGGCAAAAATGGACAGCCGGAAGAAAGAAAATAGACGGGCATTACGCCATGCGCCCCATCACCCCAAACTACCGGCAGGTAGATGTATTTGGGGGCTTTACTGCAGCATCAGGCTTTCAGTTTTATACAGCACGCCAGTTCCCTGAGGAATACTGGAACCGTGTTGCCTTTGTAAGCGAACCTACGGGTGGATTGCTGCACCGGGCCATCATAGAAAGCGACGGGGCCGGATATACGGAAAAAGACGGATGGAATATGATGGCCAGTTCGGATGAATGGTTCTCACCGGTGGAAGCTAAAGTGGGGCCGGACGGATCTCTCTGGGTACTGGATTGGTACAATTTTATCGTTCAGCACAACCCTACGCCTACAAAAGATCACGGTGGGTACGATGCTGAAAATGGAGAGGGCAATGCTCATATCAACCCGCTTCGCGACCGTACACATGGAAGAATCTGGCGCATCACCTACAAGGGTGCAGAGCCTTATGAACCGATCGAACTGGGCAAAGAAAATGTCGGACAACTGATTGAAGCGCTCGGAAATGACAATATGTTCTGGAGGCTGACGGCACAACGCCTGCTCGTAGAACGCGGAAAAACGGATGTTCTTTCCGATCTGTATGCCCTTGTAAACAATACGGAGGTTGATGATCTGGGCTTAAACAATGCGGCTCTGCACGCCCTGTGGACGATCCATGGGCTGCATGCTTTAGATGGAAGTAACAAAGAAGCCCTGGAGGTTGCCATCAACGCTTTAGATCATCCTGCTGCCGGAGTGAGAAAAGCCGCCATTCAGGCTCTTCCCAGAACAGAAGAGGTTAACCGGATACTGCTAAACTCTGGCGTACTTAGTGATGATAATCCCCAAACACAATTGGCTGCAATCCTGGCCACCATAGAGATGAATTCTTCGCAAGAGGCAGGTCAACGCCTGTATGAACTAAGCCGGGATGAGGCGATCGCCAAAGATGAATGGCTATCAGAAGCCCTGAATCTTGCTGCCGAAAAACATGCGGCGGGCTTTAAAGAAGCAGCTACCGACGGGAAAGCACAGATCAACACCCGGCCGGGTTCAAAGCAAACAGCCTCAGCCCGAACTAAAACCATTACCATCAAAACCGTTGTTAATGAAATGCAGTTTGATGTCACTGAATTCACGGTTGAAGCAGGAGAAAAAGTGAAAATCGTCTTCGAGAATACCGATTTTATGCAACACAATTTGCTGGTGATCAAACCCGGTACACTGGAAGAAGTAGGGTTGGCGGCAGATAAAATGGCCTCTTCCCCGGACGGAGCTGATAAGGATTACGTACCGGAGATACCAGCCGTATTACAGGCAACCATCCTGCTAAACCCTGACGAAACCACTACGCTGACCTTCACCGCACCGGAAGAGCCCGGTTCCTATCCCTATGTCTGTACGTTTCCCGGCCATTGGCGAACTATGCAGGGCACCATGAAAGTGGTTGATAACAATCAAACTGCTAACTTATAAAATACAGATATAGTGAACGTATCATTCGGTGTAAGTACCTGGGTCTGGACCTCTCCATTCAACACCGATTCTGTGAGCCTGTTTCCTAAAATCAAGGAAATGGGCTTTCAGGTGGTGGAAATACCGGTCGAAGACCCCGCAATAATAGACGCAAAGAAAGTAAAGAATGCGTTGGATGAGCACGGACTTGAAGCGGTGGTCTGCGGGGCGTTCGGCCCCGGGCGCGACCTTACTCATGAAGATCCGGCCGTTCATCGGCAGTGCTTCGATTATCTGGACAGTCTGATGGATTTCTGTACCCGGTGGGATACCGGCTTTATCGCCGGACCTATGTATTCCGCTGTAGGTAAAGCCAGGCTGGTCTCTCCCGACCAGAAGAAGAAGGAATGGGAGCGGGCGGTCAA
>CALJMB010000384.1 GCA_937982515.1 uncultured Balneolaceae bacterium | reverse complement strand
GCTCTGCGGGACTCTACGGGGCAGCCTTTAATGGCAACTATCCGGGAATATAGGCTTCCGCCCACCGCCCACCGCCACTATCCCGCCCACCGCCCCTGCCCCCGCTTACCGCCGCTGCCCACATTCCTGTTACTCCTCTTCTGTATTTTGGTTAACTTCATGCACTTTGCAAACTCAAGATATTACTTATGCTGTTAGCTATCGAAACCGCTGTCAATGTCTGCTCGGTTGCTTTTAAAGACGCCGCAGGAGAGGTGCATGAAAAGCGCACAGACAAACGCGGTTCCCATTCCGAAAAGCTGTTCCTGTTCATCGAAGAGCTGATGAGCGGGCATCGGTTTGGAATAAGAGACCTGGAGGCCCTCATCATCAGCGAGGGGCCGGGTTCGTATACGGGTCTGCGAATTGGCGCCAGCGCTGTAAAAGGCTTGCTGTTTCAGAGCAAGGTGCCATTGTATGGCGTGAATACGCTGAGGTCGTTCGCCCGGGCCGCTTATGCTTTCGACAGCAGCCTGCGCCGTATTCACGCCGTTATCGATGCGCGGCGGGTGCACCTCTATCACCAGCTGTACCGGGTGGAAGAGGGACGCCTGAAGCCGGATGAAGAGGTAAGGGTGAGGCCCCTTGAGCAAGTCGGAGAGCTACTGCGCAAGGGAGACGGCCTGATAGGAACGGGCACCGGACGCCTCCCGGCCGGGCAGACGGAGCAGGCTGTGGTATTAGGCGAGGCGCACATTTCCGCGCGGTCGCTTATACAGGTCTATGAGGAGGACGATGAGCATACCGTCCGGCGGGTTCCGCCCGAATTGTTTGAACCGCGCTACTATACCAGCAATCAGGTGAATTAGGGCGTATGGGCCTTCAGCTGTACATGTGGATGAACGGGTGGATGATCCGCGGAGCGTATGGCGCAAAGGGCATAGCGTCCCCGGGGTTCATGCCCTGCGCCATGCTCTGGGTGTCTGGCCGATAGCGTGGAGACGTACTACAACCTGACCGGAGGCGGGTGGATCAACCCAAAGGTGCATCGCACGTTGAGCGTCCACATGCCCCGGCAAAAATAAACATTTTAGCTTCTGCCCAGATTCATTATTTTTGGAATCCATTTAAACTACAAAGTACACATATGACCTGGTTTAAGCGCAAAGACAAAAATATTCAGACGGATCGGAGAAAAGAGATGCCTGAGGGCGTCTGGGTGAAAGTACCCACAACGGGTGAAACCATACACCGGAGAGAGTTGGAAGACAACCTGTGGGTAGATCCCCTCAGCGGATACCACTTTCGCATAGGAAGCAAAGAATATTTCGGCTTCTTGTTTGACGACGGGGTATTTAAAGAAATCGGACAGGAAATACTACCTGCCGACCCGCTCGGATTCGAGGACCGTAAAAAGTATAGCGACAGGCTGGTAGAGTATCAGGAAAAGACCGGCTTGAGCGATGCCCTTCGGGTAGGGGTAGGCAAAATGAATGAGCTGGATATAGTTATCGCCTGCATGGATTTTGATTTTATCGGGGGGAGCATGGGTTCTGTAGTGGGAGAACGCCTGGCCAGGGCGATAGACCACGCCCGCGAGCAGAAGATGCCGCTTATTATCATATCTCAATCCGGCGGAGCCCGTATGATGGAAAGCGTATTAAGCCTGATGCAGATGGCCAAAACATCGGCCAAACTTGCCCTCCTTGAAGAAGAAGGGGTACCTTATATTTCCCTGATGACCAATCCGACCACCGGAGGGGTTACGGCCAGCTTTGCCATGCTTGGAGATTTTAATATTGCCGAGCCCGGCTCGCTTATCGGCTTTGCAGGCCCGCGGGTAATCCGGCAAACCATAGGGCGTGATCTGCCCGAAGGTTTTCAAACAGCTGAATATCTGCTTGAACACGGCTTTCTCGACTTTATCGTTTCCCGCACAAAGATGAAAGACAAGCTTTCCAACCTGCTTAAGGTTGTGCTTCACAAATTTGAAGCTGGATGATGGAGGCTGGAAGTTGGAAGCCAGATGCCAGATGCTGGAAAAGGCGATCTCCATCCTCTAACCTCCAACTTCCGACCTCTGGCTTCCTGCCTTCAACTTTCAACATCCTAACAAGACATGAGAAAAATAGCTCTTTTATTTATTGTATTGGGCTGGATGCTACAGCCTGCTGTTGGCCAGCAAAAAAAGCCGATCGAATTCAATCATCTGTTTGACGGCACCTTTTCGCCGGCAGGAATACAGAATATAGACTGGATGCAGGACGGGAGGTATTATACCGCTCTGGTACGGAAGCTGGATAACGCCGAGCTTAGAAAATACGACATCACTACCGGCGATTATGAAGTTTTAATTACCTCTTCCGGACTGAAAGCGGAAGGGAGGAATACACCCATCCGAATCCAGGACTACCAGTTTTCTGCCGATGAGACAAAATTACTGATTAAAACGGATATCGAATCCATCTGGCGGAGGAGTACAAAGGAGAACTACTATGTTCACAATCTGGAAACCGGAGAGACGCGTAAGCTGACATCAACAAAAGAGAAACAACAGTATGCCCAATTCTCTCCCAAAGGGGACAAGGTGGCATTTGTACGGAACAATAACCTGTTTTTGACCGATCTGGCAACGGGCGAAGAGAAAGCGATTACGACAGACGGCGCGTTTAACGAGATAATCAACGGAGCAACCGACTGGGTATATGAAGAGGAATTCGGCTTTGCCAAAGCCTGGTATTGGTCGCCCGATGGGCAAAAGATCGCCTTCTACCGTTTTGATGAAACAGAGGTGAAGGAGTTTTTCATGACCCAGTGGGGAGAACTCTATCCGAAGCAGATCCGCTTCAAATATCCCAAAGCGGGAGAAAAAAACTCTGTCGTTAAGATTGGAGTTTATGATTTGGAAACAGGAAAAATTACCTGGATGGATATAGGCGCGGAGGCCGATCAGTATATTCCCCGAATCAACTGGACCCGGGATTCCAATATCCTGGCCATCCGCCGGATGAACCGCCTGCAGAACAGGCAGGATCTGATGCTTGCCGATGTCTCATCAGGAGAAACCGAAATCATTAAAACAGAAACCAGCGACGCCTGGGTTGATGTCAATGACAATCTGGTTTTTCTGGAAAACGGAGAACAGTTTATCTACACCAGCGAAGAGGATGGGTACAATCACATCTATCTCTATAATATAGACGGAGAATTGGTCCGCCAGGTAACCAAAGGAGAATGGGAGGTAACCAGCTTTCTTGGATATAATGAAAAGAACCAGACACTGTATTATGTAAGTACGGAAGAGTCTCCGTTGGAGCGCCACCTGTACAGCATCCACATTGACGGTGAGAACAAAAAAAAGCTGAGTGAAGGAGAGGGGTGGCACAGTGTGAACATGAGTTCAGATTACACATACTATATTAAAACGTACTCAGCTCCGTTCAGTCCTCCGGAATATGTACTATATGAGGAAGGCGGGCGGCAAGTCAGGGTGTTGGAAGACAATTCCAGGCTGGCGGAAACACTGAATAAACATCAGTTACCCAAGAAAGAATACATTGAAATTGAGCTTCCCCAGGCCAGGCTGAACGGATATATGCTCAAACCACATGACTTTGATCCCTCAAAGAAATACCCGGTACTGTTTTATGTATACGGCGGGCCCGGAAGCCAAACTGTAACCAAGATCTTTGACTTTGGGCAGCAGGCTTTATGGCATTACTATCTGACAACCCAAGGCTATATTGTTGTAAGTGTGGATAACCGCGGGACCGGAGGGCGCGGCCGTGATTTTGAGAAGCAGGTGTATAAGAAACTGGGGCAGTATGAAATAGCAGACCAAATAGCATCAGCGAATTATCTGGCAGAGGAATACAGCTTTATCGATCCTTCCCGGATAGGCATATGGGGGTGGAGTTATGGAGGTTACATGTCCAGCCTGGGTATTTCTAAAGGGCATGACACCTTTAGCACGGCCATTGCCGTAGCCCCGGTCACCCATTGGCGGTTTTATGACACGATTTATACCGAACGATTTATGCAGACGCCGCAAATGAATCCGGAGGGTTATGCGCAAGGCTCGCCGATAGCCTATGCAGATCAGATAGACGGCAGCTATCTGCTGGTACATGGAACTGGGGATGACAATGTTCACGTACAAAATAGTATTGAATGGATGAATGTACTGATAGATCACGACGTGCAGTTTGAAACGATGTACTATCCGGACAGAAATCATGGCATCTATGGCGGTAACACCCGTTTTCATCTGTTCAAGATGATGAATAGTTTTATACTTGAGAACCTGTAAAATATAAATTAGGAATTACGAATCAGGAATGCATAGGATCCTGATTCCCAATTCCCAATTCAATAATTCTTAATTCAGTATGCGTTTTGCCGATTACGCCAAAATTTATGTTAAGGGAGGAAAAGGAGGAGCCGGGTCGGTTCATTTCAGAAGGGAGAAATATGTGCCCCGGGGCGGCCCTGACGGCGGCGATGGCGGCGACGGCGGCAGCGTAGTACTGAAAGGAAACAAACAGCTTAATACTCTGCTGGATCTGCGTTACAGGAAGTATGTGAATGCTGCCCACGGATCTAACGGCGAAGGCGGTAAGAGGAAAGGTAAAGACGGTGCCGATGAAATTCTGGAAGTGCCGCTGGGCTGTGTGGTATTTGAGGCAGATTCGCGCAAGCACCTGGGAGAGATCACGGAAGACGGGCAAGAGCTGGTCATAGCGAAAGGTGGTAAAGGCGGCCTGGGCAACTGGCATTTTCGCAGTGCAACCAACCAGACTCCCCGGCACGCGCAGGAGGGTGAAGCAGGCCAGGAGCGGGTTATTGAAATAGAGTTGAAGCTTATAGCCGATGTGGGGCTGGTGGGTTTTCCGAATGCAGGAAAGAGTACGTTGCTTTCAGCTCTTTCAGGGGCAAAACCTAAAATAGCCTCATACCCTTTTACTACCTTGCAGCCCAACTTGGGGATTGTGACACTGGCCGATTACCGCACCTTTGTAATGGCAGACATACCGGGAATTATCGAAGATGCCCATGAAGGCAAGGGACTGGGTATTCAGTTTCTAAGGCATATAGAACGGAATAAGCTGTTGCTCTTTATGGTGAGCTGCCAGGAAGATGTAGAGTATGAATACCATACGCTACTCAAAGAACTTGAAGCCTACAGCAAAGATCTGTTAGACAAACCCAGAGTGTTAGCTGTTACAAAGATGGACTTAGTGGAAGATTATAAGCTAGATCAGGAGATAAATTTAGATATTCCGGTAGTTGAAATTTCCGCTGCAACAGGTTACCATATGGAGAAACTGAAAGAAACCATCTGGGAGCAATTGCAAAACATTGAATCTTCAGAATCAAAATCATCAACTTCTTAGGGAGCTCGTAGCTTTAAGCCTGGTTCCGCAGCTGGGAGCTCACCGCATCCGGCTATTGCTGAATGCAGCCGGTCATCCGCAGGATGTATTCAGAATGTCCTGGCGGGAGCTGCAGGCCATCGACGGCATCGGGCCAACTATTGCCGGAGAAATTCTGAAGTTTAACCAGTGGGAGCACGTCGACCGGATTCTTGAGGATACGGAAGAGATCGGCGCTCGGATGATCACCTGCGAGCACGAAGCATACCCCCGGTTGCTGAAAGAAATCTTTGACCCTCCCATATTGTTGTGGGTTAAGGGTGATCTTGACGTTTTGAATACAAGCGGGATTGCGGTTATAGGCACCCGAAGGGCAAGCCGTTACGGGCTTAAAGTGGCAGAACATTTCACAAAAGCCCTTGTTGAGCGAGGCATAACTATAGTTAGCGGACTGGCCTTTGGGATTGATGCTTTGGCTCACCAGACAACCATAGATGCCGGAGGTAAAACCATTGCCGTACTTGGCTCCGGAATAGACAATATCTATCCCCGCAAGCACACCCGCATGGCCCGGGAGATTGCCGAAGGAGGGGGTGCTGTTATCTCTGAGTTTCCACCCGGTACTAATCCGGATGCGGGAAATTTTCCTGTTCGCAACCGTATCGTCAGTGGATTGTCGCTGGGTACCTTGGTGGTAGAATCCGGAATAAAGGGAGGCAGTATGATTACCGCGCGGTCAGCTCTGGATCAAAACAGAGAAGTGTTCGCTATTCCTCACCCTTTGTGGAATGGCAATGGCGAGGGCTGTAATATTATCATCAAGAGAGGATGGGGCAAGCTCGTTCAAACGGTTGAAGATGTTTTGAGCGAGGTCGCCGTTCCACAAAAAGTCTCTGCGGTAGCCACCCCGGCAACAAGTAAAAAGTGGAAAAAACTTGAGCTGGATGAGCTGTCCGTATCTATCTGTGAAATACTGGAGGAGTCGCCCAGGCATATCGATGTACTAAGCGAGGAGCTTGGAGAGCCATCTCATTTGCTACTTTCCAAGCTGCTTGAGCTCGAAATGCAGGATTGTATTCAGCAGAAAGCAGGAAAAACTTTCGAACTGAAGTAGCAGCGGATGTGTGGAATTCGCCGGCGTTAGTGTAGCAATTGATGCATTTGTTCTCCTGACGCGGCACCACTAAAACACCAATCTAAGTTGTGTTTCGGTGCTTTTGTAATCTGTATAATCCGCCTAAAATAGTATGTTTTTTATGAGTTATGATACCAGGCAGACATAATATTTTTCCATCTTTCGAATGGCGGCGCAGCCATTATCAAAAAAATCGTAAAATTGTCCGCATGTTATACGAGGCTAAATTTGGCTTCGTTGTTTATATTAGCGTTCAGAAACGGTATGTTACCAAGTCATGTTTAAAGTTCACAACACTCTGTTATCGGATGATATAGCAACGGCAAAATTTGCCTGCGATATAAGCAAGTGCAAAGGTGCCTGTTGTGTGATCGGAGATGCCGGAGCACCGGTTGCACAAGAGGAAATACCGGTGTTAAAAAAAGCCTATAAGCTGTTAAAAGACGAGTTGAGCGATCATGCACAGGAAGTCGTTGAGCAAGAGGGGCTGATAAAAGGCACCCGTAAAAAAGGCTACGAGTTGAATTGTGTGGAAAACAGAGAGTGCGTTTTTGTAGTTTATTCAGATGACGGAGAAGCCCATTGTGCTATCCAAAAAGCTTATTATGAAGGCCGCTTTGACTGGGAAAAGCCGTTAAGTTGTCATCTTTTCCCCATCCGGCTAAATCGGATTTTGGATTTTGAATACGCAAATTTTGAGTATGTGCCATCACTATGCTCCTCCGGCTGCGCTAACGGCGAGCATAATGGCATTTTCCTTTCTGACTTTTTAAAAAAACCGTTAATCAGGAGATACGGAGAGGAGTGGTATAAAGATTTTAAAAGAGCTTGTGACGAAGTTCGTAATCAAGAATAAGAGGTAAACCAAGGATGATAAAGACCGGCCAACACATGAGCCAGAAGCAGACGCAGCAACAGCGTCTGTCGCCCCAGCAAATTCAATATATCAAACTGTTACAGCTACCTACTATAGCCCTTGAACAACGCATAAAAGAAGAGTTGGAGATGAACCCGGTCCTGGAAGAGGCC
>CALJMB010000383.1 GCA_937982515.1 uncultured Balneolaceae bacterium | reverse complement strand
GGAAATGTTTAATGTATAATTGTTCATTGTTTTCAATGGGTGTTTATGTTTGTTTATCAAAAGCTTACACTGAGTTTTTTACTTTTTATGCAATTTCCATTTTATGATAACAATATAATCAGTATTACAGGTAGAAGCCCTATAAGGACCAACCAGAACATTTATCCCGCATATCGTTGAAAGAGATGAAGAGCCGTGGACGGTGAAACTGGCAATAAGAGGATTTGCCCTAGCATAAAAACCTTTTGCATGCAGTGTATTACTCTGAGCAAATGCCGGAGTTGATGAGATTAACAGAGTAAGGGAAAGGCAATCTATGGGATACCGCCAGAACTTTAACATAATGAGAAGACTCCTCTTACCCTTTGGTTCTGAAACCCCGAAATCTAATAAAAAAGTTATTTAAATAATGTCTGAAGTTGCGCTACAAGTGAATATGGAAGATTCATCATCGAACCTAACGGAAATTACTGAAACTTATATTTAATCGAATTTTAACCTTATATATTTAACTTCTTTTAACTACGTATCAATGTTGATTTATAAGCCTTTCCATCAGAATGTTATACACCTTGACAAGTAGATGCCTGAGGTTCATGGTCATTGTTTACAGCAGAAATCAGCAGCAATTCGTCCTTTTAAGTGGAAGCACATCACGTCCTACACACAATCAGCTTTCGTTGTCTGTAATAGTTAAATACTGTAGACGCTGGCTTAACTGACAAGCACATTATTACTGCTCATTTAAAATATTTAGTGTAAGACGCTTACACATCAAAGCAGGGTGTGTAAGCGTCCTTTTGATAAGTTCTTCGCCAAATATATTAGTTATAACCTGTATTTTGTTCCAAATTTGGATTTGAAGCAACCTGAATATGGGGAATAGGAAACAACTCCCGATCTTCGTCATTAGTAGGTTCATGGTCCCACCAGCTTGCAGTAGTAAATTTTCCGAAACGGATTAAATCCGTTCGGCGTTTCCCTTCAAAGATGAATTCTCTTCCTCTCTCTTCAAGTAATTCATCGAGAGTAAGGGTAGAAATTGTATAAGCCTCACTTGTCCAATCTGTATTGTCAAAATATCTCTTTTTACTTTCGTTGATTAAGTCAACCACTTCTTGTGTGGCTACACCTCCGTTTTTCCTCATCAAAGCTTCAGCCTTATTGAAGTATATCTCAGTTAGCCTGTAAATGATGTAATCTGTTTCCCAATAATTAGGATCGTCTACCGTACCGGATCGATACTTGTGGAATCTGGCTCCACTATTCTCTTCACCTCTGGTCATTCCACCCTCTCCTGTTTCACCTTCACTATTTCGACGAATGCTATTGACGTATACCAGAGGCTGGCCATTATATTCTTCCGTTCCCAAGATCGGATCTCCGGTATGATAATCATACTGAGGGCCAAACAGAAACCACTCCTGTTTACGAATATCATTATCCTCAAACATATCAAAAGCAGAGGGGATAACCACAAAAGCATTCCAACCACTATAGGTTACATCTAATGCCCGAGACATATTGCTGTAGCCGAAATAAAAACCGCCCCAACCAAAGGCAAATCCTGCTTTCTGACTGAATGCAAACTGCATGATGTTTTCGGGGGAATCATGGTTGGTATTGTTAAAAGGTCCGAGTGGATCAGGATCCAACATCATGGTACCTGTAAGTGACCCGCCTTCACCGTTTATAATTTTGTCACTTACTTTAATAGCGTCATCCCACATAGGTGTACCACTCCAAACTTCTGCATTTAAATACAATTCTGACAGCATTGCATATCCGGCAGCTCTGGATACACGTCCAACAAGTTCCTGGGACAATGGTTGTAGACTTCCTACGTTCTCTTCTAACTCAGTTTTGACAAACTGGAACACCTCTTCTCTGGATTGTGTCTCTGGATTAAGAGGTTCTCCAACTGTAGTAACAATGGGCACATTCCCCCAGAGATCCATTATTTTCATGTAATGGAAAGCTCTTAATACTTTTAGTTCGGCAAGGATAGTTTCACGTTCTTCATCACTGATGCCTAAAGCACCGTAATTAACCCCTTCTAGATCTTTCAGTGCGGCATTGATATAGCCAACTCCTCCCCACATGAGCTCCCAAGCATTATTTAGTCGGTTTTCTTCAGCCGTCCAAGTATGATAATGCAGACGAATGTGATCCCCACCGTCATAGCCGTGGCGTCCTTTCTGAGGCCAGGCTACCTGATCGGCCGCCAGCTCTGAATGGTAGTAGTGCCCATTCTGTCCTGTTGGAGCTAACCAAGCCTGCATATGGGTAAAAGGCCGGAGGGCAGCCTGCATCACTTCTACACGATTATTATAGAAGTTGTCTTCATTAAGATCACTGTATACAGTCTCGTTTAAATCTGTACATCCGTTAGTACTAAATAAGAACATGCTAAGTACCAACAACAATAATCTCGGAGCAGAGGTGTATGTATTATTTATTCTATTTAACATGGTGTCTGTCTTTTAAAATTCTAAATTCAAGCCAACAGTAAATGTCCGGGTTCTTGGATAGAAGCCCCTGGCATCAATTCCGGTTTCAAATCCGGTATCCTGTAACTCAGGATCGATTCCGCTATAACCGGTGATAGTAACCAGATTCCTGGCCGTTGTATAAACCCTCAGGTTGCGAATATACTCATTGGAAAGGCTGAATGTATATCCCAAGGTTACATTGTCAAGCTTAATAAAATCACCTTTTTCCAGATAATAGTCGGAATACTGTGGATCATCATTCAGCTCTGCATGCCTGGTGATAGCACTCTTAAGCAGGTTGTTGGGCAGCCACCTTTTGTTTCCGAAATAGAGATCTTTCGTATTCAGGATATCAAACCCAAACTTACCTCTGAAGAACAAAGTAAGATCGAAATTCTTATACCTGAAATTGTTCGACCAGGAAAGGTTATATTTAGGCACTCCGTTACCTATAACTGTCAGGTCCTGATCATTAATCTCTTCAACAGGAGCGGGAGTACCATCGGCTTTATAGAACAACCATTCCCCATCTTCTGTAAAACCGGCAAATCTCTTTCCATAAAAGTTGCCGACAGCGCCTCCCTCTTCCAGGCGGATAGCAGGCCCCAGGTTTCCAGGTGAAGGCAAGTTATAGTAGTTAAGCCATGACAGTGTAAATACATCGTTAGACAGCGAAGTGAGTTTGTTGGCCTGATAATTAGCCGTGACATCTATACTCCAGCTGTAATTTTGATCCTGAATAACAGAAGTATTCAGGTAAAGCTCAACCCCTTTATTGTTAATACTGCCAACATTAGTGTATAACTGGCTTTGAACAAATGGTGGTTGCTGAGCAGTGTACCTGTGCAGAAGGTCTACCGTTTCTCTGTTGTAGACGTCCAATTCGCCGCTTACTCTGTCATTAAACAGGGAAAAATCCAAGCCGATATTAAACTCTCGCTTCTTTTCCCATCGCAAATCGGGGTTAGGGTTTCTGGAAGGGCCATAGGTTTCATAGTAAATTCCATTCTGTGGATACACTCCTCCTGTACTCAGGGTAACCAAAGACTGATAATTGTCAATTCCCTGGTTCCCTGTAACACCGTATCCCGCTCGAAGTTTTAAGAAATTGACCTGATCAATTCCTTGCATAAAACTCTCCTCAGATATGGCCCAACCCAGAGAGACCGCAGGGAAATTACCCCATTTATTATTTGCGCCAAATCTGGATGAGCCTTCTCTGCGCAAGGTCAATTGTGCAAAGTACTTATCCCTGAAAGAGTAGCTCGCTCTACCGAAGAAGGCGATCAGGGTATTGTCTTCTTTAAAACTACCCATTCCAGGCCGGGGTAAATCGGTATTTTGGATGGCACTACCTGCCCCCAAATTCCAATCCTGAAACCCATCTGTTGTGAAACCATTATTGCTTACCTCGAACTCTTCCGTTGTGAAGTACTGGTAGCTGTAACCACCTACAAAATCTAATGAGTGGTCTCTCGTAAAATCTGCGGTGTAATCGATCGTTGCTTCAAAGGTGTTATTCCAATCAAGGTGATTTTCTTTATAGGCATAGCCCATTCCCTGATATTGCCCTTCTTCACGTTGATCGAAATCGTCCATCGACCGAAACTCCCGGTCATTATAACTGTTCCTCACATATGCGCCAAAAACAGATACACCGAGGCCTCTGGCCAGATCCAGAGATACCTTAACATCGCCTGAAAATGTCTGTTGATTTCTTTCATCAATCCTGTTTGCAAGGCGAGATAAAGGATTATAGTTATTAAACGCCTCTGTCTCTACATAAGAACCATCCTCATTAACAATAGGGGCTGTGGGGTTACGTTGGATTGCTTGCTCAAAGTCACCCGAACCGCCACCCAGAAGGTTGGCATTGTTAAAGTTAGTGACCAGATTTGTTTGCAGCAACAACCTGTTATCGAGCCCCATATGGTTGAGATTAATTCGCCCACCAAATTCCCTTCTACTATTTTCTTTAGCAATGCCATAATTATCGTCAAAGTAGAACGAGGCTCTGTAGTTAGTATTTTCGTTACCACCAGATGCTGCAAAGTTATGATACTGACTCAAATTGTTTTTGTTGAGTAATTCATCATACAAGTCTGTTGAGTGTCCTAAATCATTATTTTCATTAATAAGACCTTCATCAATCAAACCCCTGAATTCAGATGCCGACAAAAACTCGGGTTTTTTAGCTACCGCTTCATGCCGAAAGTAAGTGGAATACTCATAACGAGGTGCCCCGCCCTGACCTTTTTTCGTTGTAATGAGAATCACTCCGCTATTTCCTCTCGTGCCATATATAGCTGCAGCCGATCCATCTTTAAGTACATCAAAAGACTCTATATCGGTTGGTTGCAACAGATCCAGATTGCCACCGGGTATTCCATCAATTACAACCAGTGGTTCTCGGTCTCCTGTAAGTGAAGCAACTCCTCTTAACTGGATCGACGTACTGGAATTTGGGTTACTGCCTGCAGTTCGGGTCAGTGTAAGTCCGGCCACTTTACCCTGAATCAAATCGAGTGGAGACTGTACGCCACCCTCGTTAAATTCTTCAGCTGTTACTTTGGCTACCGCCGATGTAACCTCTATTTTTCTTTGCGTACCATAACCTACTACAACCACTTCGTCACCGGCTAAGGTTTGTGGCTGAAGAACAACATTTATAACTGTCTGTCCATCAATGGCTACTTCCTGCGTCTGATAACCAATAAACGAGAATACGAGAGTATCCTGCAAACTTTGCACATTAAGTTCAAATTGGCCATCAACGTTGGTGGCCGTACCAGTGGAAGTACCCTTAACCACTACATTTACTCCCGGAAGAGGCTCACCGGTTTCAGCATCGGTTACTGTTCCATTAACCACAGCCACTTGTACAGGAGTCAGCTGATCCAGACGAAATCCCGGCACAGGTATAATAGCGTACTGCCTCTCAGACTCCCGTGAATAGATCAGCCCATTTTGGCTTAAGACTTCCCGTAGCATGTGCCCTAAGTTGTCGGCCTGAAAAAGGGATGTATATACATATTTACCTTCCAAAATGTCAGGATCATACAAAAAGGATACATCATAATTATCCTGGATCCGTTCAAGTGCCGACTCTAATGATATCCTTTCCGATGCATGAGCAACAAAAGGACTAACGGTTTTATACGTATATAAATCCTTTGAAAGCGACTGTGCATAGGTTAAAGATGCGAATTTCTTACCTCCAAGTAAGGCTGCAAAAAGTAGTATTGCAGCCAGCCATCGGTGTATCGTAACTTTTCTTTTACATTCCATATTTACCCTTGGTTTGTGTTAGTTTTGGAAAACTATTTTTATTATGGCTATATCTGTTAAATTAGCTCTTACCGACATAGACTGTTGTTCCCTGTACCTCTATCGGAGCCGATATGACTTTTGACAGTGTAGAAAGAATGAGACTCATCTCAGCATTTTGTATCGTTCCAGATATTGTTTGGTTGTAAAGGCCTGAATCTCTAACCTCTACATTAACCCCAAAAGTGTGTTCTATTCTTTTCAATACATCGGGCAGAGGAGTGCGGTCAAATATCAGCTTCCTCGTCCTCCAGGAGGTATAAACCTCGGTATTGACCTTCCTTATGACCAGCGTGTCGTTCAAACTGTCAAATTCCGCCAATTGGCCAGGCTTGAGTATCGCCTGCTCAGGCTCATCCCTCACTTCTTTATCAAGACTAACCTCAACGCTGCCTTCCTCCAGTACTACCTGGGTCTTGTCATCCCTTGTCGAAACGACAAATTCCGTACCCAGCACCCGAACCGTACCATCTGCTGTTTGCACCCGGAACGGATACTCGCCGGGGTGCTCCCTGTGGGTAACCGAAAAGAAAGCTTCTCCCTGCAGGTGGATTTTTATATTGGTCGTATGTACAGGATCTCTGCTATATAATAGTTTTGAATTGGCATTGAGTGTAATGAAAGATCCGTCTGCCAATCTGATATTCTTCCTTTCACCAAAATCCGTGCTTATTTCCTGCTCAATCAAACGCGTAGCCACCTGTTTCTGATCCTCCAGGGCGGGATATCCGAAGTAAACCATCAGGCCCGTGGTAAGAATAATCAGTATACCCGCAGCGACTCTGTATACCCACCTGAGGTCCGTAATTTTGGCCCGTTTGTCTCTTCGGGTACTTTTGCTGATCGTGCCGTACTCTTGCTCCAGCTTTTGGTTAAACCTGTGCCACGCCTTGCGGGCATCAGGCTTGGATGCAGATCCCAGAGAAAACCCTGATAATGCAGCCAAAGCAGCACGCGCAATGTTACGATTCTCTTCACGGGCCATCACCCAATCATCCCAATACTCTTTATCTTCTGTGTTGGCTTCGCCTTTCGCCCATCTTCTGAATGAGGGATTTTCTGTCAATTCTTCGAGAGTATAGATATGATCTGTCACGTTGTTTTGTACTTGTTAAAGGGTTATCCCGTTGCTTCTGTATAAATAGATGAGCGAATACTTCTTCTGTACCAGAAAAAGTTTAAAAAAATTTAGACATGGCTACGAAGGCCATTAATAGAAACCCAGGCACTAAACCCGGATTCCTTATGATGAAGATTACAACCCTTTAACAGAATAGGAAAATGAGAAGCCTCTCATTTAAAATATGAAGCTTTCCGATTCGCACTGAGAAGCGTCTTGTCAGAGATCGGGATCCTTCTCGCCTGAAAAAGGAACTATTGCAGCACGACCGGACACAAACTTCATGACAGGACTCATTGGCTCTCCCAAAACCTTTGGGATAATCACGATCCCTTCTCCCTCGATGAAGGGCCTTGCTGCTCATGGGAAGAGAAATAAAGGAATTCTTTAAAGGAAGGGGCCGGAGGCGGCGAGACGAGTGTGGAAGGTAATTTTATTTTTACAAACAGGGAGCCTCGGACACACTCCGCAAGTTGTTCATGCTGTTCAGTTCTATAAATAAACCCATTTTATGCGGGTTTTAATTGATTGGCAGGAACGACGTAACATTTACCAATTGTATAAACATCATCGTCAATAAAAC
>CALJMB010000382.1 GCA_937982515.1 uncultured Balneolaceae bacterium | reverse complement strand
GCCCCTCTGTCTTCTGATATAGTTCCGGTGTAGAGCAGGTTTTTTTTTTGCAGTCCATTTGTCCGGCTTTCGATGATGTTAAAGGCCGGATAGTTTAATATTTTGTATCCTTCCGGAAATCGCTCTTGATAATACTTTTCGGCTAAGACAATAAAAAAAAGCTTCCTCGCCAGCTTTTCAAATAGTTGAATTCCCGCGGCCAGAAATCTTCTTATGCCGTCAGGCAGATACCCCTTTTGGAGAATAGATGTAATATAGTCTTCATGAACATCATAAATGACTTTTGCTCCTTTCATGCGTAGTAATATACCCGCAAAAATAAGCTCTGGGTCATGAAAATGATATACGGCTGCCCGCTCTTTAGAGGCCATTTTATAAACCTGCCAAATGGTTTTTGTCATCCTCTCAAATCTATTTTTTGGAGCGGGTATACTTACTATCCGGACACCGTCTATTGTTTCATCCCGGCTGTCAGGCACAATAAAAACCACGTCATATCCATTTTTTGCCAAAGACTTGCATTGTTTATTAAATATTCGCGGGTCGTTGGGAGAATGAACAGAACTCATATGAACTACTTTTTCCATTTTAGCTCCTTACAAAAGTAACCTTGCCGACTGTTTTACTAGCTGTCAACTGATCCATTAATCTTGATGATATTAATATTGTATATTTATTAGTTCAGACCTGTAACGTTCCTAACCTCTTTTAGAATTATATGTTTCATCTGGCCGGTAAATTTCAAGTTCCCTGTTCATAAATCTGTTAATTAACTAATCCGGCAGATCCCTGATAATAATTTCTGTTTTTTGTCTTTATGGGTATTTTGGTTTCTTCAGACTTGTTATCAATTCTTTTTTATCCAGCATCATCAGTCCGAGTGCGCCAAACACAATTCTGTTATCTGTCAAGTCTCCGCTTACCATGGCATTTAAAAGGGTGTTCAGGAAGAGCATACACACCAGCAACTTTAAAGGGTTGTTACGAATAGTATTCCATCCTCCCAGGTTTCGGATGCCGAAGATAAAAAGAGTACCCAATATGGCTAGTCCGATGAGGCCGAATTCTACCAGAGTTTCCAGGATAAGGTTGTGGGGATAAGCCTGTATGTCTATGTGGCCTATTAACAAGGGCCAACTCCCGATCCCGTGACCCACCAGAAATTTTTGTATCCATAGGTTTAGAGAGGCAACATAAAATGAGACTCTGGCCTGGGCTGATCCGGGTCCCGTACTTTCACTAAACAGTATGTTCAGCCGTCTGATGGTTACAGGTATCTGCTCACTGTTTGCCAAAATAAACATTCCTATAGCAGCTATCCCTACTATAGATGCCATGACGGGAAACGCTTTCTTGAATGTCACGATGCCTTTTTCGTGGATATTTATACTCGCAGCAAGTGGAATTAGCATCGGTATGATTGTTGCCAATAATGGTCCTCTTCCCCCGGATATCAGTTGTACGTAGAGGAAAAAGCCAAATAGTATCGTTCCAGCCATAGTTGTGTACCAGGTACCGGCATAGTAGAGTATAAACAGGAGTAAGATTAAAACAGCCGGCCCGATTACTCTGCCGATACCCAAATAGTCGCCTCCCAAAGCAGAGACAGTCCATCCGCCGGCTTGCTGATAAGCCAGAAAAGATTCAACAGCTACCCATGTTGCAAAAATTACGTATATGATCAGGAATCTATGGAGACGTTTATAACTGGATGAAATGAACAGGCTCGTTGCCAGCAGGGGCCAGAAGGTAAGAGTAGCTAAATAAAGCATTTTTTCGCTCGCATATATTTCGCCCGGTGTCCATATATAAGTTGTCAATGCATAGATCAGAAAAACCAGATATATGGCATTCAATTTGAGAACAGACGGACGGAAGGCAAAGCCATTTGCGAAAAGGATGTATATTCCTCCAATAATACTGATACCAAAAAATAAGGCTGTCAGGTCTGCCGGTATCCAGGCAAACCTGGGATCTGTTTTATACCTTCCCGCAAAAAGGAAGAGGATGAAAAAAAGCTCAAACGTAAAGATGTTTTTTGCAATAGCTGGATACTTGTTCATAGATGATAGTTGTACTTTGCTGCAAGTTCACCGGTGATAGTTTTCATAGCATTCTTATCTACGTTACTCCAGTTTTGATAATGAGGGTAGTGGCCGGCTCTCTGCATGTTTTTGGGGCCAACATTAATTTCTATATCCGGACCTGCATCAAAACCTGCAAACTCGCTTATAAGAGAAACTGTCTGCTCCGTATCATTGAATAGCTGTTCAGACTTGATGAATAATACTTTCTCCGGGTGCATGAGCTTGATTTTTTCAATGAACTTATTGGTTCGGTACCATAGCCACGATATTTTTTCAACACGGGAGTATTTTGCCCACTTCCCCTGTGCTTCATCTGTATCTTTGGGCCGTATTTTAGTGTAATCAGCGATACTATGAGCCGTGTAATAGCCCCTTCTCATTCCGCTGCGCACAAACTCGCCGGGATGCCTCACCAGATGAATAAACCTGACATGAGGTAAAACGCTCAGAATAAATGGCGCGAAAAAGGTTAACCTGTTATTTGTCTCTATATAAATTTTATTAAAGAGATAGGCATCTTGCAATGCATGGTGCCTGCCGGCCAGGAATGCGAGTTCTCCCCCGCGCTGGCTGATCTCATGGCTGTGATCGTATAAATACCTTGAAGCAATGGCAAATTTTGAATCCCCTTCATGATGCACATCCAGTGGGTCAAACTTTTTTAGCACGTGGTTTAGGAAATCTGTGCCGCAACGCCCCGTAGACAGCACAAACAATGCCCGCAGATTTTGTAGCATAATTTCAGGGAAGTTCTCAAAATTTTCGATATCCTTTATGGCATGCTGTCTCTTGTATTTTCGCTTAAGAAAGTCATAAGAGTTCAGGAAATACTCCCGGGTTACTCTGCTTATATCTCTGATACTTGCATCCATATGAGCATGCTGGTCCTTGGGATATTGGTAAAACAGACACAAGATTTATAATCAGGAGATAAACCGGAGGTTCCGGAAAATTAATGGATGCCGTGAGCCCGTATTCCTCTATCTTAAACGCTCAATGATCAAAATACCAGCTGCCGTACTGGAAACAATCGGGGCAATAACCCTCACATAATCGATTAAGGCGGGTCGGCGTTTTACCTGAAGTGTGACGATATCATCATTCTGCAGATCAAATTCAAACATTCCTTCCGGTTCGGGTTGGTCATACCGATAGCTGAATGTTTCTATTTCAACTTCTTTCAGGCTATTGTTGTACCGTGACACTTTAACTTCGAGCTGCATTTTTGACCAATCCAGCTCAGCCTCCCGGCTGCGGTAGGTAGAAGGACCAAAGCTGTAGGAAATCAGTTCAGGCAGAGAGGTGCCCCGGGGAATGAGATACCGCCCCGGACTGTTTACATCTCCCCAAACATTTAAGGTATCGGCCAGCTGACCGGGCTCAGCGATACGTATAATTCGTTCTGCTAAACGAAACTGCTGGCTGTATTCCAATTGGCGTCCCCGGTCCTGTGCCTGAGTTAGTTGGGCAGTAATAAGCAGAAAGCCCAAAACAGATAGAGAGTTCTTAAGAAGTGTCTTCATAATGTTGAATAGGTTTGGTTATGATGAAATAACACATTGATGATTGGGTTGTACTCGATAAAGCCGACTTAGGAAATATCTGGTATTATTTATTATTAGATAATGGGCATAGTACGTCGATCAGAAAGCCACGAACCTTGAGGTATAAGGTATAAGGTATAGGGGGAAGCGCCCCGCCCTATACCTTATACCTTATACCACCGGAGAATGCTGCCACATACATTTCGTGTTTTGTACTCTCCTGGCCTCTCCACCCGCTATACGAGTGTTAATCTTTTACGTACGAGCGATAGTCTTCATATGCATAAGCATGCCTGTAATAATTCTTCCGGCTGTAATCGGAGCTTTTCTGGTAGTTGAAAGCAGTCAGTACCGAACCGATAGTGTTTACACCTATGCGTTCCAGTTTGTCTATGGTTTGATCGAGCTGGGCTTCTTTTGTCTGATTAAAACGAGACACCAGAATATTGGCATCGGCCTGCTTGAGAAGAGGAGCAGCATCCGAGATAAGTCCGTATGGTGTTGTATCGAGGATGATATACTCATACTTATACTTAAGGCTATCAAGCAGTTCAATCATACCTATGTTTTGGATAACACCGGATGGATTGGCCGGTTTCCTTCCCACGCTCAGGAGATCCAGCCCATTTACAATGGTATTCTGAATGGTATTTTCAAGCTTGGCGTCTTCGAAGAGTACTTCCATAATACCTGGCTCTTGGGACAGACCAAACTTATTATGTGCGTTCGGACGCCTGAAATCAATGTCAAGGATAAGGATATTTTTGGCTGTTTCGGCCAGTACCACCCCCAGGTTTGCACAAAGGGTGGTTTTCCCTTCTCCCTTATCAGAGCTGGTTACTGTAATGGTTTTAATATTTTTATTCTCTTGAGAGAACAAGATGTTATTACGCAGTTGCCGGAAAGCTTCTGTGCCGGCAGATATAAAGTCGAACAAGGTAACTACATCATTAGATATAGGATGGCCTGAAACATTAAACGTGCCTTTTTGAGCAAACTTATTATCGCTCGCCTCCTTCAGATTAGGAATGACGCTCAGGATAGGCAGATCCCGTTTTTCCAGCTTCTCAATACCATCAATGCGGGTATTCATCGATTCTCTTGCGTAGACCATGGTGCCGGCTATCATGCAGCCGGCCAAAAATCCAATAACCAGAAAAAGCGTGTGTGGAGGCCAGGACGGCTCATCCGGTACATATCCGCGGTCAATAGGCCGGCCCAGCCCGAATTGTGTTTGTTTCCACATCGCCATCTCGGAGTTTTGATCGTTTAGGGCCATATAGAGATTTTCGTTGATTGCCACATCTCTCCTTAGCTTTGCGAGTTGAGTCATATTACCTGGCAAACTTTCAAAGAATTCACGCTGGTCGGCTAACCGGGCATCTATCTCTTCCAGCTGAGCTTCATATTGATTTTGTTCTACTCTCAGCTCGATCAGCCGGTTGTGCAGTTCGCCGATGTTTTCAGCAATACTTCCACCGGCATCGCCCAGAAAGCCCAGAAACTGGTCGCTCTCATTCATCAGCTGTTCGGTAAGGGTCCTGATCTCAGTACGGAGCGACGTTATACGTTCATTAAGTCTTGTCAGTTCGGGAGATTGCCCCGGATTATTTTCTAACTGCGGGTTTCGGGACAGAAGCAGCATACGTTGTGTTTCTAACTCTGCCAGCTGATACTGAAACCGTTCCATCTTGGGAGCAATGGCATTGGAGTATTGCTCAGCCAGCCCCGGTCTTACCGATTCCAGGCGGTCCTCATACTTTTCAATAGCTGAGTTGACGGCCACCAGGCTCACCCTGATATTTTGGCGTTCTGTTTCCAGGTCGGATATCCTGGTAATTAATTGGTCGGTTTGAGAATCTACTTCAACCAAATCATGAGTATCCATAAACTGTTGCAACTCCTCTTCTGCAGTAGCAAGCGTTTCTCGTACCCGTTCTCTTTCTTCATCCAGAAACTCTGTGGCATCGTTGGCCATAGCCCGTTTTTGTTCCGCAAGAAGATCTGTGTATGTGTCGATGGTCAGGTTAACCAGCCGTGCTGCTTCATGAGGAGATGGACTTTGAAAAGATATCTTAACTACATCGGCCTCAGCGTCTGTCTGAGAAAAACGGATGTTATTACGAATTCTCATTGCAACCGTATCACGTGATGTCATAGCTGCGTTGGTGGGATAATCTCTCCATAACAGCGGGTATTGTTCTCCATTCTCCATGGTACGCTCTTCAATAATTTTATCCGTTACCTTATGTGTGAGTTCTCTGGACTTAAGAACCTGCAGTTCATTATTGATTGTAGAACCGGTGCCAATGCCATAAGAACGTGAAAGCAGATTGGTTATATTGGTTTCCGCATCGGATCGGTCAGCGGTATTTGATTTGCTGATGAGCAAAGTGCCTTCACTTTCATAATACGGTCGAAGATTGGAAGAGATAATCAATGCTAAAGCACAGGTAAACGCGATGGTAGCTAATACGCTCCATTTATAGCGCCACAGGGTAGAAAACAGTTTGCCTAAATTAACTTTTTGCTCTTCAATAGCAGTGGGTGCACCGTAATAGTAAGGAGGGTTATATTGATGCTCCCCATAACCGGAATTGTTTGAATCTTTGTTTGGCATAAGTTAGGCTCCCTGATCAATTATCATTTATTAATAAATAGTTGGTCTATTTTTGTTCCACACAAAAAACTAAAGTTTTACTGCTGCGTATCTCTTGAATTCAATTTGGCGTCAACACCTTATAGATTAATTTTAAAGAAAAGATCCAGAGGATTTGCACTTAATCCGCACTTTTTTAGCCCAGTTTTGTAGGGGGTTAAGAGCCGCGGAAATACAGGGATAAGGTATAAAGAGGCGAGCGGAAGCCAGTCGCTGTTCCTTGCCCTGTCGAACCCACCCCTTGTTCCCCTCCGCAGGAGGGGAGACGCCTTATCTGGTTTCAGAGCGCTGTTCATTGTCCAGCCTGCTTGCTTCTTGCTTTTACTCCTCGCTCATGACTCATGACTCAAAACTCACGACTATAAATGCCATCCTCACGCGAACAGATCGCCGGTAACTGAGCTCCCGCCTTCGGTGCGCTCAAGCAGTTCCGGATTGTTATTTTTGACATTATTAACTTCTCTTGATACCGTATAATAATCCAGAGCATCATCCGGTAAAGGATTCAGCAGGTCCTGGAGGGCGCCGGTATTGTGATTGTCCGGATCCAGCCAGCTACTCCATTCCTCTTTGAGCAATACGGCCGGCATGCGATTATGCAGGTTTGCCATCTTTTCATTGGCCCTGGTGGTGATGATAGTATAGCTTGGTACGGTTTCACCGGCGGGGGAGATCCACAGGTTATAGAGCCCGGCGAAGGCAAATACCGGTTCATGCGTAGGATAAATATAAAAAGGTATCCGGTTCTCTTTGTTCCCCTTCCATTCATAGAAGCCCGATGCAGGTACCAGACACCGCTGGTTTTCGAAATATACTTTGAAGGATCGTTTGCTATTCAGAGTTTCGGCACGGGCGTTGATCATGTTATACCCTGACTTTCTCTCCTTCGCCCAGTAGGGGAGCAAACCCCAGCTGTAACACTCAATGGCGCGGTAATCCTGCTCTATTTGCCGTACAACAGGCATAATATGGGTGGGCGCGACATTGTAATTAGGTTCCATGCTCTCTATTTCCTCAAAGACCGCCTCAAACCATAGGGCCAGATTTTCCGGGTCTTCAACAAGCGTATATCTGCCACACATTGTGTTTGGGTTGATTGGTATCCATCGGGCATGCTATTCTAACATCAGCGCTTATGTTATGTTTCCGTATTTGAACAGAGACTGGGAGACGGAGAGACGAAGAGAGGGAGCCTTGCATTCTCCAACAACGCTC
>CALJMB010000381.1 GCA_937982515.1 uncultured Balneolaceae bacterium | reverse complement strand
TTCTCCAGGATAACCCCTGCAGCTCCGGCTCTGCGCCGGGCCAACTCCGAGCCAGCTCCGGGCCAAGTCCGGGTCTGCGCCTGTACATCTTCGATACACCTTCGATACTCCTTCGATACAAGCAGGTAATCTCATCGAAGTTGTACCCACCCGGTAGCGTCTCTGTTGTGGCGGTAACCCGGCCATGCCCCGGCCCGGGCCCGGAGCAGTACCGGAGATGGCCCGGGGGTGGTTCGGAATCTTTGCCGGGATTTTATTACTATTTTAACATGAGTTCGGGATCAGAAGGATGCATTAAAGTCCTCCGGTAAAAGAACTACATCGGCTAACCACTCCGAAGGAGTGAACCTCCATTAGCCCCGGATACAATCCGGGGATAACGTGACAAGGCCACCCCCAACTCCAAAGGAGTTGAACCGATGGCAATAACCGTTGGACAGCCGCTGCCCCAAGCCACAGGTTCAACGCCTGCCGGCGTTGGCGGTGGGCAATCGCGCCCCGGAACCCCGGATTGCATCCGGGGCTATTCATGGTTGAACTCCTTCGGAGTTGGGGGTGGCCTGTGTACCCTTTCATCCCCTCACCCGAAGGTTTTGGGGACGGGGCTATGGGGTGTACCCCGCCTGCGGCGGATGGGGCGGCAAGAGGCGTGTCTGGCAGGGACAGCTTAATGAATCCGTAATCATTCCCTTTTTAGCTTGAGCTCACGTTATTTTATAATATATAGGTGCTCTTTCCGAATGGATATTATAGTAGCCCTGAAAATGATCTCAGCGTACCAGAACTGTACCGGCCGTTTTAATCCCGAAGGCGCGTTCTTTCCCGAACTACTCAACTTTTGTAAGGAGCGTGTTATGGCTAAGATACCGGATGGAGTTTTACCGGCCTCCAGAGGAGAAATAAGTGCTATTGTGGACGCAGGTGGGTTAGCTACAGATCCGCCGGCAGGCGGACAGGTTCTGCACAGATAAACACGGACGGTTTTGATGCCAGACGTATAGCCTTCCCATCTCCGCAGGCTGAGGGGAGGCTATACCACAGAGAAATATGGAGGAGGCACAGTGGGACACAAGGAATATTCCCTTAAAAAATGACACTGATAGTTCCCCTGAGCCAGTACACGCTTAAGGCTTGAAATTCGCTTCTAAAGCAAGAGCTATCTGATCTTTTAACTGCTGTGTAGCTTCATAGATATAGTTTCTCACACTCTGATGAGAAACGTTCATGACCTGAGCGACTTCTTCGTTCGTCAGACCATGCTGTAGCCGCAAATAGAGAACTTCTTTCTGCCTCTCCGTCAATGTATCAAAGGCTTTGCGAAACAGTTCGTTACGTTGATTCTTCTGCTCTGTACAGATTATCACATCCTCAATGGTAAGAGATGGACTGGAGAAATCCTCGACATACTCTCTGTTTCTGCGGTGTATTGCATTTCTCTGTTTTTGCCGGCGAAATAAAATTCTCCGCAATGACAACAGAAGGTAAAACTCGACAGATTGGGCGTCATCGATTGATTCTCTCTTGTTCCAGAGCCTTAAAAAAAGTTGCTGAATGCCATCTTTAACCTCGGCATGGTCCGATATGAGTTTCATCCCATAGTAATAAAGCCGGTCGTAATATCGCAGAAAGATCTCCGATAAAGGTTTGTGCCGTCCTTCCCGAAACGCCTTCCACAATTGCTCATCACTCCACTTTTCCCATTTATCCGACTGCGAAAACATGATGCCTTATCCCACGTGCTGAGTATTTTAAAAAATATGCCGTATTACATTCCCCTTCCGACAGCATAAGACGATGTTACCGATAACACCCGTTTTAATATAACCAGATTAGATTGAATGTCAATATGACTGCGGAAGAGGCGGCTTTTTGTTTAGGTGAGAGTGGACAACCAAGCCTGTCATCCTGAGCGTAACCCAGCGGGCTTACTGGGTGGAGGCGAAGGATCTCCGTAATAGCGAGGATGTACCGATACGAGGCACCTGCCGTTAACATGGAAAAGGGAGGTGGTGCCTTTATCGCGTCCCTCCTTCGATTCATGGGGATCCTTCGACAAGCTCTTTTAGACTTCTTTAGAAATATTTTGTTGATTTCATCTGATAAAA
>CALJMB010000380.1 GCA_937982515.1 uncultured Balneolaceae bacterium | reverse complement strand
GACAACCGACAACTGCTACAGGCTGGCCACTTCTATTTTTTGTCGAAGCTCTTCTACAATATGTTTGTGTTTGGTACTGGTCTGCATGCGCTCTTCTACTGTAGAGATGGCATGAATTACAGTAGAATGGTCGCGTCCGCCAAAATGCAGTCCAATGGTTTTAAGGCTGGAATCGGTAAACTGTTTAGACAGATACATGGCGATCTGGCGGGCTTCCACAATCTCTTGCTTGCGGGTTTTCTCACGCACCTTGTTGGTGTCTATCCCAAAATACTCGCATACATAGTTTTGGATAGACTCAATAGAAATCTGGGTATTCGATTCTTTAATCATATCCTTAAGTACCCGCTTGGCCATGGGCAGGTCAATCTCATCAACATGCTGGAGCGAAGCATGGGCAAGCAGTTTGATGATGGCTCCCTCCAGATCGCGTACGTTAGACTTAAAGTTGTGGGCAATGAATTCAAGAATAGTGTGTGACAGATCGATTCCGTTGTCGCCCGCTTTCCGCTCCAGGATGGCGTATCGGGTTTCATACTCGGGTATCTGCAGGTCAGCGCTCAGGCCCCAGCTAAAACGGGAAATTAGGCGCTCTTCGATGTCGGGGATTTCCCGGGGGGCCCGGTCGCTGCTAAGAACAATCTGTTTGCCATCCTGGTGCAGGGCATTAAAAATATGGAAGAACTCCTCCTGGGTTTTCTCCTTGCCGCTGAAAAACTGGATGTCGTCTACAATCAATACATCTATCTGCCGGTAGAACATAGTAAATTCGCTGGCCCTGTTGTTGCGAATAGCCTGGACAAATTCATTAGTAAAGCTTTCAGAAGATATATAGAGTACGGAGATTTCATCCGCAAAGTCCTGCTTTATTTTGTTTCCGATACTTTGAATAAGATGCGTTTTACCCAGGCCCGTGCCACCATATATAAAAAATGGATTGAAGGAGTTACTACCCGGGTTTTCAGCAATGGCCATGGCGGCCGATCGTGCCAGGCGGTTGCAGTCTCCTTCAATATACCTCTCAAATATGTAGTTAGAATTGAGATTAGAGTCGATTTTAGTTTTTCTGATACCGGGTATGACAAAGGGGTTTTCAATTTTTCCAGGATTATAGGCAACATAACCATCGATATTTTGCCCTTTCGATGGCGGCACAGGCCGTTGAGGGAGGCGAACTGCCCTTGCATCAGATGTATGGTCTGATTTTTCCAATACTACAGAATATTCAAGTTTCCCGTTATCTCCGAGTACTTTAGCCAGCGTTGACCGAAGCATCCCGTAATAATGTTCCTCTAGCCATTCGTACCAAAATTGACTTGGTACTTGTATGGTAAGTGTATCATTCTCAAGCTTTACAGGTTTGATAGGTTCAAACCAAGACTTGTATTTCTGATAGCTTATATTATCCTGTATAATTTCCAGACACTGCTCCCATGCAGTTTCAGCAGAAATTGTACTCAAACCCCTTGACCTCCTCAAGCATAATTAAAAGTTCGCAACGATAAGAATCTCGTAGTTATCCACACGTTTCCAGAAGTAAATTTGGTGCGGCTAAAACGAAGATGACAATTTCCCGGACGGATGTCAAAAAAATAATAGTGGGTTATTCAAAAGTTATCCACAATCGACTAAACAGACTAACCCCATGAGCCTCAGCCACTTAGTTCTTTTATTACAAGCCTGTCAAATTTAACTTGACAGGCTGTAACAACGTCCTGACATCGTTTTTGCCTTTACGTGACTTAAAGCAAAATGAGGAATAAAAGTTTTCAACAATTTATCCACAGTGTTAATATTTCCTAATGAATTGATTTTTTATTGATTTTCTTTCAGTTTTGTTAATAGCGGACAAGTGAGGTCCTTGCCAGGTTATGCTGCATGAGGTCGCAATTTGTGAATCATACCTGATGACAACTCTCCCTCTGCCAGCGCGGAGCTGTTGCGCTCTCAGTAATGTACTCTCCCGATAGTACGGCCCCTTCGGGTAACGGTGCCGGATGTGAAATCCCATCCGTCCGATCTGCATCAATCAGGGGCCAGTTTCATCCGCTTCATCCGTGTTTTGTTCCGGCATAATGACAGGAACTTCGTTCCGTATCAGGTATGCAGTGTGGCTGTTATAAAACGGGGCTTGCCTTCATAATCTTTTTTGAGCGTCGGGTTCCAGGCCGAGGTATCGAAAAGTGATAGTATTCGTCCGGCGTGCAGTTCATGAACTTCCAGATAGAGCCTGCCCTCAGGTGCAAGTCGGGTTTCGGCAAACTGAATAATGCTCATGTACATCCTGTCCATGTCTTCACAGAAGAGGGCGAGATGAGGCTCGTAAGATATTACTTGTGGTTCAAGCTCATCTTTCTCTTCTGGGAGTACATAGGGAGGGTTAGATACAATAAGGTTGAATGTTTCATCGGTGGCTATGGCATTCCACTCCAGAATATCGCCCTTCTCAAACTCTACGTCAACCTCGTTTCGGCTCGCATTATGGCGGGCAATCTCCAGTGCACGGGTTGAGATATCCAACCCTTTGAGCGACCATCGGGGCCGTTCCATCTTCAGGGCAATGGGGATGCAGCCGGATCCCGTACCGATATCCAGAGCCTGGATAGATTGCTCCGGACCATGTTCTTTGAGGATGATCTCGACCAGCTGTTCGGTCTCAAGGCGTGGAATCAACACATCGGGAGTTACATCGATGCGCGCATTCATAAAGTTAGTGTACCCGATAATGTATTGCAGGGGTTCATGAAGGGCACGCCGTTTTACCAGAGGGCGGATGCGATTTAGCTCATCCTGTGAGAGAGGGCGGTCATACTGTAAGTAAAGATCCAACCGTTTAACTTGCAGAGCTTCTGAAAGAAGCCATTCAATACTGTGACGCGGATCAGGAATATTTCTTTGCTTGAAATATGAAGTGCCCCATTCCAGCATTGAAACAACATTCCATTCCCTGAGCCTGGCGCTCATAGAGAAATCAACTTAAGGTTTTTCTTCTTTTTCAACTTCCTGATTTTTTATTTCTTGCACCGTTAAGCCAAACCGCTTGGCAAAATCCAAAATAAAATCGGTGACTTCATCATCAATGGTCCGCTTTTCTTCATCCAGCGAACTGCCACGGAAGCCCATACGTCCACCGGTCTTTTTTAACTCAAAACGGCTTTGCTTACCGGTAAACTCAATAATGCAAGTCAGCGTTACACTAGCATTGATTTGTTTTTCGTATTCTTCATAAACCGCAACATGAACCGTATCGCCTGTATCAGAAGATTCATATTTGTACAAGTACTTAGGTTCCTGGCTTTTAAAGAGTTGGTCCGGCATCCGTCGGAGAGTATCCGCCGGACCGTAAACAAGATACTTGCTAACAGATCTCATAATTTATCGTATTAATGATGTGCTTAGTGCATAAACAGCAGGAATAAAAGCCATTCTTAAACAATAGTCAAATTTTGTAAACACATAATTTAATGGGAATAACACGTACGTATGATGAAAATAAATATAATTTTTCTGAATTATATGTGTTTAATTAATGTAATCTTATTAACATCTTAAACATGTAAGAACATAAAGAACTATGAAATGAAACTATCCTTCAGCGTTATCTTACTAACAGCCGTCTTTATGGGATCGGTGGTTATAAACCCTGCATTTGCCCAAGTCGAAGAACCGGAAGTTCTGGGTATATCCAGCCCGCGCTCTCCGTTGGATGAAGGTTACGGAAACAGTATTTCCTTCGATGTGATACTGAATAATTTCGGTTTCGGCATTGGAGGCCAGTATACACGTATGTTAAGTTCTTATACGGAATTATCGTTCCGGACAGGCATAACCGGCATCCGGGACGTAAGCGAGCAGAATTTTCAGGATTTTTTTTCCGGCCAGCAAATCATTCCCAATAAATACAACCGGGCGCTGGGATTTCCCTTTCTTTTAGGCTTGAAGCAGAGACTTTTCGCCCGCCAGATTGAAGATAACTTTCGCTTTTTTATTTCCAGTTCTGCAGGGCCTGTTATGGCTTTTGTATACCCGTATCTCGACGATGAAGATGGGAACGGATACAGGTCTACAGCTGCTATAAACGGATTTTTAGTGTATAATGAGCGGATAAATGACTTTTTTACCGGCTGGAAAGACGGTTACATTGAATGGGGGGCAGCCGGAGAATTAAAGATAGGTGTGGACCTGGGCAGTAATTTTAAACGGCAGACAACGGTAGAATTCGGCTATATGTTTTATTATTTCAGCCAGGGCATTCAGATTATGCAACCCAGAAGGCCGGTCAGTTATAATGATGCCGGCGAAGTTATAGAGACGGAGCCTTTCTTTCCCCGCCAAAAGTACTTCGGCACCCCACAAATAAGTATCAAGTTTGGCGGAAGATGGTAGAATGCCGGGAACCGGAGGTTAAAGGCCGGAAGTCGGACGCTTCTCCGCAGATCATAGCGCAGATAAGAAAACGCTGTGATCTGCGCTCTGTGTACTACATAATGGGATAACTCCTCCGCTTCGCAATTCCCTTCTTCCCTAATCCATCAATTCTCCGTACCTTTGGGCACAATTTCAGCAACTATAATCTAAGACAATGCAATGAGTTATATCGACGAAATTATTGGCCGGCAAATTATCGATTCCAGAGGAAACCCTACTGTTGAAGTGGATGTAGTGTTAAGTAACGGGGCGGTTGGCCGTGCCGCAGTTCCTTCCGGGGCATCCACCGGGGAGCATGAGGCAGTTGAATTAAGAGATTCAGACAAAAAGCAGTTCATAGGTAAAGGAGTGGGACAGGCTGTAGAGCATGTTAATACTATTATAGCCGATGAGCTACAGGGCCTTGAAGTTTTTAACCAGGTAGAAATCGATACTACTCTGATTGAATTGGATGGCACTGAAAATAAAGCCCGGCTTGGAGCCAACGCCATTTTAGGAGTGTCGCTCGCCGCCGCCGATGCCGCGGCCAATACATTAAACCTGCCACTGTGGAGGTATGTGGGAGGAGTAAACGCGAAGGTTCTGCCGCTGCCTATGATGAACATTATCAATGGTGGTTCGCACGCCGATAACAACGTAGACTTGCAAGAGTTTATGATCATGCCCACAGGCGCAGAAACCTTTAGCGAAGCCATCCGCATGGGATCGGAAATATTCCACAATCTGAAAACAGTATTGAAAGAGAAAAACTACAATACGGCTGTGGGTGATGAGGGCGGCTTTGCTCCCGACCTGAAATCAAACGAGGAAGCGGTTGAGGTTATACTTCAGGCTGTGGAAAAAGCCGGATATGTGCCCGGAGAGGAAGTGGTGATTGCACTCGATCCCGCTACCTCAGAGTTTTATAATGCCGATAAAAAGGTGTATGAATTCAGATGGAGTGACGGCAGCGAGCGTGATGTGGACGCCATGGTTGAATTCTGGAGCGACTGGGTGGATAAATATCCTATCGTATCCATTGAAGATGCTCTTGCTGAGGATGACTGGAGTGGCTGGAAGAAACTGACCGATGCTATCGGAGACCGCGTACAGCTGGTGGGCGACGACCTGTTCGTAACCAATACCGAACGCCTGGCCCAGGGAATCAAACAGGGAGTGGCCAACTCCATCCTTATCAAGGTAAACCAGATCGGTACACTGACTGAAACACTCGATGCCATTGAAATGGCTCACAAAAATGATTACACAGCAGTGATTTCTCACCGGTCAGGTGAAACGGAAGATACAACCATTGCCGATCTTGCTGTGGCAACGAACGCCGGACAGATTAAAACCGGATCCATGAGCCGTACCGATCGCGTTGCCAAGTACAACCAGCTACTGCGCATTGAGGAACAGCTTGGCTCAAATGCCATATTCCTTGGCAAGGATGTATTCGGGTTTTAGAAATAGAACACGGATTCTGCAGATTGAGCAGATTATTACATTTAAAATAAGCGTGCGTCGGCTTAATCGGCATTAGCCGTGTTCTGCAAATTTTGCATTATTTTCTATGCTCATAACCCAGGTCCACCTACAAAATTTCAGGAATCACATCGATACGCGGGTGGACTGGGCTCCCCATTTGAACGTAATTGTCGGTCAAAATGGCGCCGGTAAAACCAACCTGATTGATGCTATCCATTACTTGTGCATGTCGCGCAGCTTTGTGTCAAACAGTGATGTCTATGTAGTAAATCAGGAGGCCACTTTTTTTATGGTCAAAGGCCGTTTTAAAGGGAATATTCGCTCCGATTTTGAAGTAAGTTGTTCCTATTCACGGGGCGAGGGTAAAAAAATCTTTGTGAACGACAGCCCTCTTGACCGCCTTTCAGATCTGATCGGCATGGTTCCGGTGGTCGTGCTGGCTCCTGAGGACAAGAAGCTTACCAGTGAAGGCCCGTCGGAGCGCCGTTCATTTATCGATTCTTTCATCAGCCAGATTTCTCCGCTCTATCTTAAAGACCTTATAAGTTATCGTAAGGCCAGAAAGCAGCGTAACCGATTGTTACAAGGATTCCGTGGCAGCAGGGATATGCTCCTGGCTTATCTGGAACCCTGGAACATGCAATTGGTAGAGTATGGTTCAAGAATCATAGCCAAGCGTACCGAGGTATTGGGGCAGTTTCAGGATTATCTGGCGGCCGAATATGAAATGATTTCAGGTCTGCGGCACGAACCCCGCCTGGAATACCAAACCATCTGTGAGCCCTCGGCAGATAGTGAAACGGTAGCTGATCGGTACAGGGAAGAGCTGGAAAAATCACTGAATCACGAGATTGAAAGGGAACTTACCCTGGTTGGCCCTCACAGGGATGAGATCGTATTTTATCTGGATGATATCGAACTTCGCAAATTTGGTTCTCAGGGGCAGCACCGGTTGTTTGCCCTGGCTTTAAAACTGGCTCAGCTCTTCTACTTCTCGGAAGAACTGGATGACCTTCCCATTTTTTTGCTTGACGATGTATTCGGCGATCTGGATACTCAGCGTACGGAGGTATTGCTCCGGGCTTTGACGGAACATGCAGGCCAGACTTTTATTACAGCTGCAAATCCAATACCTTTTGATGAGTACGTAACGTTCGATGGAGAAAAGAACCGCCGTTACCGTGTGGAAAATGGAAGTGTATCTGTTAACTAACAACGATTTTCTGGTGTACAACCGTGTCACGTTTTAGAACGAATACCCCTAAGTCACTCAAAGATCTGCTTAAAAACTATCTGGATGATATCCCTTATAGAAAGCGATTGAAGCGGGGAATGATTCTATCGTTGTGGCCGCGTACGGTGGGTCCCAACATCGCTGAGCAGGCAGAAAACGTACATTTCAAAAATGATAAACTGTTCATCAAAGTACAAAATCCGGCCTGGCGGCATGAAATTCATATGAAGCGGTTTACTATTGCCAAAAAGTTGAATGATCAGGTAGGAGAGAAGATCATAAAAGAGATTGTGGTTCGTTCCTGATAACCGTTGATAACCATTTACTCCCGGTATATATTGATGCTTATTCGGGAATGGAGTATTGTTGATGAGATATATAGATAAGTTTATGATGCGTAATGCGTAAAGTCTACATTCATTACCGTATTACCAGTTACCCATGATACACTACGTAATACAAATATACAGGACCTACGTTACTTTATTAATGACCGTGAACTAATACTGATGGATTCTGAAAGAATAATACAGATTAAAGAAAAGTTTCAGTCGGTATGGAATGGCTACTTCAGTAAGCCGGATGAGGAGGGCCTTCCTGAAGCCGGCCGGGAAAAATTTATTGTGTTTCTGGTGGCTTTTATCCTGGCCCTGTGTCTGTGGCTAATGGTTAACCTGAGCAGAGATTACAATCTTAACATCAATTTGCCCATCACTCTCGGTAATGTTCCGCCGGACCAGGCATTAGCAGAAGAACTGCCAAATTTTGCTACGGTGGGCATAACCGGCGAAGGCTGGAAGCTGATCAATATTTATAACAATCCGCCACAGATATATGTTGATGTAACCCAGCAGGAGGTAAGCCTGTACGACCAGGTACGCCAGCAGATTAATGCTGTGCCCGATCTGAACGTGCTAAAAGTACAGCCTCTGTTTTTGAGTCTGGAATTGGAAGAAAAGGTCTCCAAAAAAGTTCCGGTCCGGCCCAACATAGAGGTATCTTTTAAGGAGCTGTATGGGTTTGTTGATGAGCCCCGGTTAGTGCCGGACAGCGTCACGGTTACCGGCGCGTCGTCGTTGGTAGAAGAGATTGACTATTGGGAGACCGACTCGGTGGAGGTAACAGATGTTAAGGATCGAATATCGGTATCTGTACCACTAAAGCAACCGAATCCCTTACTGGAACTTTCCACAGATGAAGTAAACTACCAGGCTGCCGTGTCGCAGTACACCGAAGGCGAGGCCAGAGTATACATCATGTCCCGAAATATGCCCGAAGGACGTATCGTAAGCTTCAGTCCGTCATCCATCACCGTGCGATATAATGTGCCAATCGATGAGTATGCCGGCGTACAGAATTTATCTAATCCTTTTACCGCTTATGTCAGCTACGATCAAATACGGCGTGATTCAACCGGTTTTGTCACTCCCCGAATAGAAAAAACGGCGGGTTCCGATTACCACTACGAAATTCGCTCGTTTCACCCCCGGGAAGTGGCCTATTTTATGGTGATCGGGAATTAATACTAAGTCTGTTTTACACTGTCGGAATTATAAAGACGGCAGGCAGGAGACTGAAGACCGCGGAGGAGCAGTTTCGTCCCGGCCGCTGTCGATGTGGGGATGTGTTTCCTGGCTGCACTGCGCGAATTTACAACTCTCAGGCTACTTCGGTGAGTTTGTCTTCAAAGGGCCTGATCGCTTCTTCTACCGGGCGCACATCTCTGAAGAAAGAGAGAATTTTCAGGATCACCTCATCTACCAGTATATCCGGGCAAGACGCTCCGGATGTGATAGCAATCTTTACGGGCTGCTTTTCCCGGTTCAACCATTCCTCGGTAGTATTGATCTCATTATCCCACTGATTGAAATGATGAATACGTACATCCGATTCAATTTCTCCGGCGTCCCGTATGTAATAAGTGGGGAATTGCTGTTCAAGTAATTCCGCCAGGTGCATGGTGTTGGATGAATTGTATCCGCCCACTACCAGGGCGAAGTCTGCGCCGGTCTCTCTCAAAGCCAGGGTAGCCGATTGATTCTCATTCGTGGCATAACAGAGGGTATCTGAGGTATCTGCAAAATGGTCGAGAATATCGGCTTCCCCGAATCGGGTTATCGCGGCCTGTTTCAGAATATCCATCACTTTCTGTGTCTCGGTGGCGAGCATCGTGGTTTGATTAATTACACCAAAATGCTCAAGATCTGTTAACGGATCGAATCCCGGGCTGCTTTTATGGGCAAAATAAGTTTCAAAATCAGATACCGGTCGCTTACCGGTCATAATTTCTGCCAGTATACCGGCTTCTTCAGGGTTGAGTACAACCACACATTTCGAATGGTCGGCGCTGTGCGAGAACGTGGCGCGTGTTTCTTCATGGTAGTGCTTGCCATGGATGACCAGCGAGTAGCCTTTCTTTCCCAGTTGCTCGCCCCGCTTCCAGACTTTCTTTACAAAAGGGCATGTCGTGTTGAAGTTATACGGGTCGATTCCACGCTCCTTAAGCTGTTCCTGGATCTCCAGAGTGGTTCCAAAGGCCGGAACAATGACAATGTCATCGGAATTCAGGCTTGAAATAGGTATGAGTTCCGTGCCATCGGTTTTAAACAGGAATTTAATCCCCCGTTTTAGTAAATCCTCATTGACCGTCGGGTTATGAATCATCTCACTCAACAGATAAATGTTTCTGTCAGGATGTTCTTCCAGCGTACGATAAGCGATATCTATGGCATTTTCAACGCCATAGCAGAAGCCAAAATGGCGGGGGATGAAAAACTGTACGGCCCCAAAATCAAGCAGGCTGGGTTCCAGATCCTTTTTACGGGGATCCATTACCTTGTTGGCCTCTTTGACCTTTCGGATGATGGGGGATTGAAATATATCAGGTATATCGAATTGTTTTCGTGCCATAGCAATGGAATATAAGCATGTTTAAAGGAAACATCATGTGTTAAAACTCTCCTCCCTATCATCCTTAAGTTTTAGGCTTCCGCCACTTCATCCATCCTTACGCCCACAAGCCGGCTGACTCCGGTCTCAGGCATAGTTACGCCGTACATCATCTCTGCCTTGCCCATCGTTTTTTTGTTATGGGTAATAATAATGAACTGGGTTTCATTACTGAACCGCTTAATCATATTGGCAAAGCGTTCAATATTGGCATCATCCAGGGGCGCGTCAACTTCGTCCAATATACAGAAAGGTGATGGTTTAACGAGATAAATAGCAAAAAGCAAAGCGATAGCCGTAAGCGTTTTCTCACCGCCGGAAAGTTGATTGATGGTGGAAGGGCGCTTACCCTTGGGGTTAGCCCGGATCTCAATATGAGCTTCCAGAGGATCTTCCGCTTCCTCATCGATGACGAGATCGCAGTAATCGTCTTCGTTAAAAAGAGTGTGGAAAACCTCCTGAAAGTTTACACGGATTTTTTCAAAGGTAGTGTTAAAACGGTCGGTGGCCGTTTTGTTAATTTCGTTAATGGTTTCGCGTAGTTCTCTTTCGGCTTTCTGCAGGTCGGCAATCTGTTCTTCAAAAAAATTGAGCCGCTCTTTCTCTTCCTCGTATTCCTGAATGGCCAGCGGATTTACTTCCCCAATGTTGTTGAGCTTTTGCTTAAGCCGGCTGATTCGCTTACCGGCGCTATCGGAATCCATATCCTCGGGGAGCTCAGCTTCTACCTGATCCATAAGTATACCGTAGGTTTCCCAGATATGGTCAGAAAGATTTTTTTCCTGCATCTCGAACTTCTCACGGGCCATAGCCAAATGGTGCACCAACTCCATATTGACTTCTTTTTGGCGGCGTATATCTTTGAGTTCTTTCTCGATCTCATTGATCTTGCCGCGCTGCTTAGCAGCTGCTTCTTCAGCCTCACTCAGCTCTTTATCTGCCACTTCTTTGCGGCCTCTGGCCAGTTTCAGGTCATCCTCGTATTGCTCTACCAGGGCTTTATGTGAAATTATACGCTGTTTGGCCTCTTCCGTTTTCTCAGAACGAAGTTTCAGGCGTTCTTTAATATTTTGTATTCCGTTTTCGGCTCTCTTAATATCTCGTTCATGGTTCTCAACTTTGTTTTTTAAGTCCTGATGTCTGAGCTGCGCATCATTGTATCGGCTTTGGGCTATGGACCGTTCTTCTTCAAGATCTTTAAGTACCTGTCTTTTTTGATTCTGTTCTTCGTGGAGATCTTTTAATTTTTGTTGGAGCTCTTTCTGAAGGGGCTGGAGGTTTTGCAGTTCTTCTTTTGAGTCGCCTTCACTGTTAATCAGCGATTCGCGCCTGCCCGCCAGCTCACGGATATTCTTTTCGTAAACCTGAATTCTGGAGTCAAAGCCGTTGATCTTATTTTCAAGTGCCCTGACCTCCTGATCTGCCTCTTTTAACTGCTGTTCCAGGCTCCGGAGGTCTATGTTCTCATATTCTTGCTGCGTTTGCTGTAGTGTTTTCCTGGCTTTTTCGAGGTCAGAGGCTGCTTCACCGGCTCTGTTTTCAAGCTTCTCAATCTTGTCTTTCAGGCCTACACGGATGCCCGCATTTTTACTTTTACTGCCACTTTGCAGAAACTGGTGAGCGGTAACCACCTCACCTGCATATGTTACTCCGGTATTTCGCCGGCTTTCTCCGATCGACTCACAGGCTTGTTCTACACTTTCAAAAAGTATGGCATTACCTAACAAAAGCTGACTAAGCGGTTCGAACCTTTTAGCAGACGTAACGGCATGATACAGGGAATCGTTATCTACTTCATAGCTATCTGCAAGCTGATCGAGCGGGATAAATGTGGCCCGGCCCCGGTCATGTTCTTTTAGCAGGGCTGCCGCTCTTCGGGCATCCTCCAGGCTTTGGACAACAACAAAGTTCATGGCTTCTCCCAGAACGGCTTCGAGCGCCACGGCATGTTTTTCATCAGTGGCCAGCAGGTTAGATACCACGTCCAGCAGCTCAAAATCATGCTGATGATGGCTCAGCAAAAACTGTACACTGGAAGGAAATGTCTCGTTTGATTCAGCAATTTCTCTAAGAAGTTCGATTTCCGACTGTACGGAGTCAAACGTACTCTGCAGGCTGCGGATCCGGTCTTTTAACTCATCCTGCGTAGTATTCAGGAATTCTCGCTGCTCTCTGGCCAGTTGGAGCTTTTCTTCCTGCTCCGTTCGTTGCAGAACAGCCTGCTCCAGTTTGCCTGAAAGCAGCCCTTTTTCACCCCTGAAGTTTTCAATTTCATCTTCCAGATCTTCCATTTCTTCGCTTATGCGAATCAGGTCGCCTTCCGTATTTTCAAGCCGCGACTCAATTTTTATACGTTCTGTTTGCAGGCTGTTTAATTGCTGGTTGGATGAGTTGAACACCCGTTCCAGCTCTGTCAGCTCTTCACGTCCGGCTGTATACTGCTGCTGTATGGCAGAATACCGTTCTTTTGACTCCTGAAGGTCATGCACGGCTTTTTGCAGCTCATGGTCAAACGATTCGAGTTTATGTTTGCTGCTGTCGAAGAGTTCGCGCAAATCTCTCAGATCCTGTTCGCTCTGCTCAATATCTTTAGTGTACTGAGTTATGACTCCCTGCTCGTTATTGATCTTTTCCTTTGTAATGCGAAGATTAGTCTCTGTGTCGCGGATGGCGGAATAGAGCTGGCTCACCCGGCGTTGCGCTTCAGCCTGGTTGCGCTCCTTCATATTCAGTTCATTGCGGGCATACTCCTCGGCTTGCTCCAGTTCATCGCTTTTAGCTAAAATTTCCTGCTTTTCTTTTTCGGCATTGAGGATGCGCTCCTGCAGGGGTTTAAGCTCTTCCAGGACTTTCAGGTATTCATATTTATTAAGCGCTTTATCCAGGTGCTCCAGCTCCATCTGGTAGGTTTTGGCTTTAATAGCTTTATCCGCCTGAATTTCCAGAGATCGGGTCTTTTTCCGCACCTCTACCAGAATATCCTCTACCCGCTGGAGGTCTTTTTGGGTTTCGTCAAGTTTACGGAATGTCTTTTTACGCTGCTCTTTATAACGTGTTACCCCCGCCGCCTCCTCAAACAAACGACGGCGATCATTGTTTTTATCGTTCAGAATTTCTTCAACCATCTTGAGTTCAATCACAGAATAAGCGTCTGAACTCATCCCTGTATCCATAAACAGGTCCATAATATCTTTCAGCCGGCAGGTTGTACCGTTGATCAGATATTCACTTTCGCCTGAACGATACAGCCTGCGGGAAATAGTAACTTCATTATACTCTGTGGGAAGAAGCCCGCGGTTATTTACAAAGGTCAGGGATACCTCTGCCATACCCAGGGCATTTTTCTGTGCGGTGCCGTTAAAGATGACGTTTGTCATGCTGGCTGAACGGAGCAGGCTGGGGCGCTGCTCACCCAAAACCCAACGCATCGAATCTACGATATTAGATTTACCGCAGCCGTTGGGGCCGACAATAGCCGTGATGCCACTGTCAAACCTCACCTTTGTTTTATAGGCAAAGCTTTTAAACCCCTGTAATTCTAGCTCGGATATATACATGTCTTAATTCGCCAACAGGATCGCAGGTTAACCTGATTTAATGATTTCACTGATTTTTTAAACAAGCTTTCAGCTTGTTGTCCCCGGCAAACGGAGTTTGCCGGGAAATCAGCGGAATCTGGTAAATCCGCTTAATCTGCGATTAGACGGTCATGATTTCTTTTTCTTTCTGCTCGAGAAGCTCGTCTATTTTTTTTGTATGCTTATTGGTGATGGATTGGACTTCTTCTTCGGCCTCAAATCTGGAGTCTTCAGGAAGGGATTCACTTTGAACCGTTTTCTTGATCTGGTCGTTAGCGTCCCGGCGGTTGTTGCGTATAGAAATTCGTGCTTGTTCGGCGATATCTTTAACGTGCTTAACCAGATCTTTGCGGCGTTCTTCAGAAAGAATAGGAAGGGGTATGCGAATAATGTTTCCGTCATTACTGGGGTTAAAACCCAAACCGGAAGACATAATAGCCTTTTCAATATCTTCAAGGACGGACTTGTCGTAGGGCTGCACAGTCAGCAATCGCGCTTCGGGTGCACTGACATTAGCCAGCTGGTTTAACGGAGTCTGGGAACCGTAATAATCTATTTTAATACCGTCTAACAGGGCCGGTTGAGCCTTTCCGGCCCTGACATGGGAAAGCTCTTTTTTAAAAAAGTTTACGGCCTCTTCCATATGGTTCTCTGTCTCATCAATAATAGTTTGTAATTCCTGAGGTATCATAATGCTCTGGCTAATTAACGGTTAAACAGAAATACAGTGCAAACAGGTAAATGAATTTAACAAATCTAGGCTTCATCCCAAACTACTGTAGTACCTACGGAATCATCTCCGTTTAACGCTTTCTTCAGGTTGCCCACTATGTTCATGTTAAAGACAATTATAGGTGTTTCATTTTCCCTGCAAAGAGTAAATGCTGTCAGGTCCATAATATTTAACCTTCGGTTCAGAATTTCCTCTCCCGTTATGGTTTTGAACCGCGAGGCATCCGGATTTATTTCCGGGTCGGAATCATACACGCCATCCACTCTGGTACCTTTGAGGATGACGTCAGCTTCCACTTCAATGGCACGTAATGAGGCCGCTGTGTCTGTTGTGAAATAGGGATTTCCGGTTCCGGCGCCAAAGATGACCACCCGGCCTTTTTCAAGATGGCGGATAGCCCGCCGCCGAATGTACGGCTCTGCAATTTCTTCCATACGGATAGCCGACATCAGCCGGGTATGAACTCCTTTGCGCTCCAGGGCATCTTGTAGAGCCATGCTGTTGATCATGGTTGCAAGCATGCCCATATAATCTCCCTGTACGCGATCCATGCCTTCGGTTGCCCCTTTGACGCCTCTGAATATATTGCCTCCTCCCACAACAACGCTCATCTCATAACCGGCATGGTGTGTTGCCTTTATCTCATCGGCATATTGATTCAGGATGTCTCCGTCAATGCCATGTCCCTGCTTGCCCAGAAGCGCTTCACCACTCAACTTTAACAGAACTCTTTTATATTTATTTGCCACGGTTATGATGCAGTATTGGGTTACGTATTGGGATACTCTGAAACCAGGGTATCGGTATATGGATGAGAGGGAATGATACTATTTTCTGATATCCCTAACCACTTTTTTAAAGCATAAAAAAGGCTACCGGGTGGGTAGCCTTTTTGGGAAAGTAGAAATTAAGAATTCTCGCCGAGCTGTAGCCGGTAGAACGACTTCACCAGAGGGGTGTCGTTATGCTGCAGATACTCCTGAACAGAGAGGCTGTTGTCTTTTACAAACTTCTGCTCAAGAAGAACACGCTCTTCGTAGAACCGGCGAAGTTTGCCCATAGCAGCTTTCTCCGCGATTTCTTCAGGTTTGCCTTCATTCAGCAGTTGTCCTTTGGCAATTTCCAGCTCTTTATCTATAATCGAGCTGTCTACACCTTCTCTGTTTACAGCCAGAGGCTTCATAGCGGCTACCTGCATGGCTACGTCTTTGGCAATCTCGCCAGAGCTGACCTTGCCTTCAAATTCGACCAGCACGCCGAGCTGGCTTCCCGGATGGATATAGGAGAACAGCTGTCCATCGGTTTTAGCAAATACCACTCTGTTGATTTCGATTTTCTCGCCTATCTTTCCAACCATATCTTGCAGATGATCGGATACAGTAAGGCCGTTAAGCTTTGCATGAAGCAATTCATCAACCGAATCGATCTCCTGCTCAAAAGCCAGGTTTACAAACTCTTCAGCCTGGTTTTGGAAGTCTTCGTTACGGGCAACAAAGTCTGTTTCGCAATTTATTTCCAAAGCGGCCGCTTTGCTTCCATCATCGCTTACTTTGGCTACAATCAGGCCTTGGTTGGCTTCACGGCCGGCTCGCTTTTCAGACAGTTGTTGTCCTTTTTTGCGCAGTATTTCAATAGCTTTTTCAAAATCGCCGTTGGCTTCCTGCAGGGCCTTCTTGCAGTCCATCATGCCGGCTCCGGTCTGTTCTCGTAACTCTTTTACATCTTTTGCAGAAATACTCATCTTTGAGTTGCTCTGTTTAAATTATTGATTTGTTATTTGTTGACTTAAATAATCTGGGAACTGCTTTATGTTGACCGGAAATTCCTACTCTTCCTCGTCAGAAGCTTCCTCTTCACTTTTCCTGCGGCGTGAACGGCGCTTACCCGGAACTTGCTGCCCGGCCTCTGCCTGCTGCCTGGTTTCCGCCTGTTGGGCCTCTTCTGCTGCTTGTTCCAGCAATTCTTCTTCATTATGGGCTTCCCGCTCGGCATTACCTTCAATAATTGCATCGGCTATGCTCGAGGCGATCAGCTGTATAGTACGGGCAGAGTCGTCGTTGCAGGGAATAATGTAGTCTGGCACATCGGGATCGCTGTTCGTATCTACCATAGCTATTATGGGTATGTGCAGTTTAATAGCTTCATTAACGGCGATGTGCTCTTTGATGGTATCTATCACAAATAGCGCGCCCGGCAAATGGTTCATATTTGCGATACCGCCCAGAGTTTGTTCCAGCTTTTCGCGTTCGCGGTCCAGCATGAGGGCCTCTTTTTTGGTAAGTTCTTCAAAGGTACCGTCTTTACTCATGCGGTCGATTTCCTCCATACGGGAAATGCTTTTCTTCACCGTGGCGAAGTTGGTAAGCATGCCACCAAGCCAGCGATGGGTGATGTAGGGCATGCCGCAACGGATAGCTTCCGTTTTGATGATGTCCTGGGCCTGCTTCTTGGTTCCAACGAATAGAATCGTTTTCCCGGCCCGGGCAAGTTTGGCTACTTCTTCGAGTGCCTCCTGAAAGTACTTATGGGTCTTTTTGAGGTCGATGATGTGAATGCCGTTGCGCTCCATAAAGATGAACTCTTTCATCTTTGGATTCCAGCGGCGTGTCAGGTGCCCGAAGTGAGCGCCCGATTTTAACAGTTCTTCTATATTTGGTGCTGTAGGCATAGAGTATATGTATATTTGAGTTTATCCTCTACGCAGGTCATTCCCGGCACTAATCCCCCCGACGGTTTTCGGAAGAACACCCGGCGCGCAGGTCGCTGCGTATGTGTGATTGAGTTTGGTTATTGGCTATCAGTTATTCGTTGTTGGGTTGGACAGGAATAACCTGTCTTCACTCCCAATTAACCGGCAGCTCATAACAGATAACGAATTATCGTTTGGAGAACTGGAATTTCTTACGGGCTTTGGGACGGCCGTATTTCTTGCGTTCTACCATGCGGTCGTCGCGTGTTAACAGACCGTGTGCTTTCAACACGCTGTGAAATTCCTCGTTATGATCATCAAGCGCACGGGCCAGGGCGTGTTGAATGGCACCAGCCTGGCCGGTGATGCCACCGCCGTTTACAGTAACTTTAATGTCAAAATTACCTTGCAATTCAGTTACCTCGAGTGGAAGAAAGGCAACATTGCGATGAGCCTGAGTTTTAAAATAATCGTTCAGGGGCTTTTTATTTACAATAAACTCTCCGCTCCCGGGCCGGATGTACAGACGTGCTGTTGAGGTCTTTCTGCGACCAATAAAGTTTTTTTGTTCCATTCGTTAGTTAAAGCTCGATTTTTTCAGGTTGTTGTGCTTCGTGTGGATGAACCGGCCCTGCATAAACACGCAGGTTGGTTAACAGCTTTCTGCTCAGCCTGTTTTTCGGGAGCATCCCTTTTATTGCATTTTTAATAAGAAATGCAGGATCTTTCTCCATCATAACTTCGGCAGAAGTGAACCGCTCTCCCCCGGGATAACCGGTATGACGGAAATATTGCTTCTGCTGAAGCTTGTTGCCGGTCAGCTTTACTTTTTCAGCGTTTATGACAAGAACATTGTCGCCGGTATCCATGTGCGGAGTGAAGGTTGGTTTATTCTTTCCGCGTAAGATAGTGGCAGCAACACTTGCCAGCCGTCCTAGCGATTGATCTTCGGCATCTATAAGAACCCACTTCTTTTTAATATCACCGGGCTTCGCCGAATAGGTCTTGTAGCTGTTTGTATTCACGGTCTCAATGGTTTAAAAAATTGCTTTTATATGAAGTTTCGCAAAATAGGCTTATTAGTAATAATGTGCAATCAGAAATTTGGGCCTTGATAGCGGTTGATGCAAGGCCCGCCTCACCCTACAGGGTGGAAAGTAACCGCGGAAACATGTAGGGCATGGAGCTGGTTGATCAGGAAACTATATACTCACAACGGTTGTGCGTGCTGTTCCGGCTTGTCCTTTCTATAGAATACAGAAGCTGCGGATGGAACCAATAAGCGCAGATGACGCGATACACCCCATACTAGTATCTGCAAAGGCCGGCTCCATCCACTGTATCCGCGTTACCCTCTATGCAGCCGTTGATCGTGGGTACGCCCTGGTGTTGTTACCCGTTAATTCGCATGGTCTGTCAGGCTGCCACAAAAACACTAAAACACGAACTTGCTTTGTGTTTTAGTGTCATTTATGGCCATAAACCCGTGCTGCTTTTTTTACGGGTAGCGACACCGGCTGAAGGGCATTTGCAGGCGCTTATAAAATATAGGATATGAACTAATTTAATATCTACTATTGCCCCGAGGCGGATGCTTGCTTCCGCTATATCTCCTCCGGGCCCTCTCCGGGGCAAGTCCGGGCCAACTCCGGGGCATCCCTGGGCCAACCCCGGCACACCTTCGATACTCCTTCGATACATCTTCGATACACCCTC
>CALJMB010000379.1 GCA_937982515.1 uncultured Balneolaceae bacterium | reverse complement strand
GGGTGGGAAGTCTGGAGACTTCCCACATCATAATGCCATTGGGGTGTTGGGGAGTTGATGTTCATCCACCCGCCTTGGGCGAAAGCCGGTACACTTTTTCAGTGAGGTAAGAATGGAGCCCTCTCTGCCGGAAGTTGGGTACGTTTTGCAAGAGTGAGGCTTCGTGCAGCAGCTGTATATCGAACCGGTTCCCATACAGCTTTTCTATTTCGGCATCGGTTACAGAAAAGGGCGGGCCGGACATCTCTTTCTGCTCATACTCAAAACTGCTGAGGAATATCTGTGTATGGGCCTGGCAGAGTTGCAGGATCCGGGCGGCATAGGCTTTCCGCTTTTCTTCCGGCAGCGCTACCAGGGCGGCCTTGTCGTAAATAGCATCGACGGGCGGCACAAGCGGCGGTTCCAGTTTAAAGAAATCACCCTGCCAAAGCTGTATGGAATGGGTGGCGTGGACGGTAAACGGGCCTTTGGAAGTGGCGCGAAACGGCTTTTTGCTCTCGTCTATGAACTCCAGTATGGCAACATCAGATACTTCCACACCGATAACCTTATAATCCCGCTCTGCCAGCCAGAGCATATCCAGGCTTTTACCGCAGAGAGGAACCAAAACGGTTGACCCCTTGTCTAAGTCAAGCTTATCCCAGTGCGTAATTAAGTGCGGATATACCTGCTGCATGTGCCAGCCGGTGTTCTTTTTTTGCCATCGACTCTGCCAGTAACTTATCTCCATAATAAGGTGTAATTTATCTTGAGTTTGAGGTATGAAATCTGAGGCCGTCCAAAAGGTTTAACATGCGAAAAAGTGCCTTACTTAGTAAGGGTACCTGCCGGCAGCTCCAGGGTCATCCTCCCCCCTTCGAAGGGGGACCAAGGGGATGATAGCCGACTCTGTATAGGTTTAACGTTCATGTATTAGCACCTAATGGCACCCACAGCCCCCCGGTCGGTGACCGGGGGGGAAGTATCAGAAAACCCCGATTTAACCCTCAGGCGTTTCAATATTAATTAAAAAAAGGATCTGTATGGAATTCGATGTTCACTTCACGGAACTGCTAAAAGTTCTTATCTCTCTGTTGCTGGGCGGGCTTATAGGACTTGAGCGAGAGCTGGCAAACAAACCGGCCGGCCTGCGTACCCATATGCTGGTATCCAGTGCGGCAACCTTATTTGTAATATTGGGGAACTTCATGGTTCATCGGTTTTCAAACGACCTGGTGGCTGAGGTTATCCGGACGGATCCGGTTCGTATTATGGATGCGATCATTACGGGAATAAGCTTTCTGGGTGCCGGCACCATCATATTCAGAAACAGGCAGGAAAGCGTTGAGGGATTGACAACAGCCGCTTCCATCTTGTTTGTTTCGGCCATCGGCATCACCGTAGCGCTCGGTCAATTTCTTATGGCAACGGTATTAACCATTATGGTTATCGCAGTTTTAATTTCATTGGGCTATATTGAGCGGCGAATTGGGCGCCTGCGCAAATGGATGTCCTATGAGAAGAAACAAGATAATACCTAATTCCCGGGACGTGTTGACACATTCGCAGGCTGGATGTCAACACCCCCTGGCCTGAAGAGTTACCCGGTTGAACCGAAACGTACTTAATCTCGCCGTACCCAACATCATCAGCAACCTTTCTGTACCTCTTTTGGGGGTGGTAGATACAGCACTGATCGGCCATCTGGAAGAAGTGTATTACCTGGGGGCCATTGCCGTAGGCGGCATGCTCTTCAATTTCATCTTCTGGGGGTTCGGGTTCCTGCGCATGGGTACAACCGGACTGACGGCCCGGGCGTATGGCGAAGAAAACAAAACCGAAAGCGTAATGACGCTGGCACGCGCCCTGGGGGTGGCCGCGGTCGTCAGTCTGCTTCTTCTGTTGTTTCAGGGCGTCATCGCAACGGTAGGTTTATGGTTTATCGACGCGTCGCCGGAGGTAGAGCATTATACCCGCATATACTTTCACATCCGCATCTTTGCCGCTCCCGCCGCACTCGGCTTATACGCCATCAACGGGTGGTTTCTGGGCATGCAGAATGCCCGTTACCCCATGATTATCGCCATTGTACTAAACAGCCTCAATATTTTGCTGGATGTTCTGTTTGTGTACGGTTTGAATATGCATGTGGATGGCGTGGCCTACGGCACCGTTATAGCCAGGTACACGGCGCTTGCACTGGCCGTAACACTGCTGATAACCAAATACAGAGGCTGGCTGGCCGCCTACGCCCGTGAAAAGCTGCTGGAGCTGGCTCCCGTGCGGGAGTTTTTTGCAGTGAACCGCGATATCTTTATCCGCACCCTGTGCCTGATCTTTACGTTCTCTTTCTTTACGGCACAGTCGGCCGGGTTTGGCAATACCATACTGGCTGCCAACACCATACTGCTTCAGATGTGGATGATGGTATCCTACGGAATCGACGGGTTTGCCTTTGCCGCAGAAAGCCTGATCGGGAAATACACCGGGGCGGGGCAGCGGGAGAAAGTAAAACAGGCCGTAACCTATTGCTTTATGTGGGGACTTGGAATCGGCCTGGGCGCTTCTTGCATCTACGGGCTGTTCGGCACTTCAATCCTTCGGCTGTTTACCGATAAACAGCAGGTTATTGAAACAGCGCTTGTTGTATTCGGCTGGACGATCGCGGGCCCAGCGGTCAGCAGCTTTTGTTATATATGGGATGGAATATTTATCGGCGCCACGGCTACTCCCCCCATGAGAAACTCCATGCTGATTGCGACCCTGCTGGTATTCCTTCCAACCTATGCCATAGGAGTGCAGTACCTAGGCAATCACGCTATCTGGCTCGCTATGACGCTGTTTATGATAGCCAGAGGAGCTACTCTTTCGCTATTCGCCCCGAAGTATGTGTTTGGGAACGCTGCGGAGCCGGATCACATAGGAAAGGCTCGTTAACGTGCGTTGGGGGTAAGCAGTCTGCGCTACAGCCTGATAAGCCAAACATAGTATTTACCACCAGGAGGCTGCCTTCGTGGGCCGGAATGGCAGGCGTTGTCAGAGGGGGGAAACAGTGCCCGCCGCGGCCTACCGCCTCCCGGTATCACCCGCTTATATCCAGGTAATCTTGCAGCCGCTCTTTGTCATCGTCCGAATCCATATCGTTCAGTATAGCTTTAACAGCTTCATGGGGATCCCGGTAGAAGTGGTCGGCCCCCAGCAGCTTCTTCAGTCCCGATCGCTGGATCACATCCCGCACCGGCCCCTTCAGCCCGGTGATATATAATTCGATATTCCAGTTATTCAGTGTCTTGATCATAGACTCCAGCAGTTCGGCCGCGGTGGTATCCAGTGTATTGATACTGCTTCCGTCGATGATGACGTAGCGGGTACTTTTATTGCGTTCGCGGCTCTTTTCGAGAATGTAGTCACGGAAGAATTCGGCATTGACGAAAGAGAAGGAGGCATCCACCCGGAGTACAAGGATATTTTCGACAGGTTTAGCTTCCGGGTTTCGTTCCAGGCTCATGAAGGTTCTCGTACCCGGAATAAGCCCGAGTTCCGCTACATGAGGGTTACTGTATCTGTAGAGGATATTAACCATAGAAGCAACCACGCCCAGTAGTATTCCTTCCTGTATGCCAATCATGAGCGTACACACGGCTGTGAAAATGGCGATAAAACCATCACTCTTTTTCGTTAAAAAGAGAAAGCGGAATTCAGCAATATCAATCAGATTAAAAGAAGTGACTATGATGATAGCTGCCAGAAAGGGCATGGGCAGGTAATAAAACAGCGGAGTAAGAAAAAGCAGTGTGGCGATGATCAGCAGAGAGGTAATGACATTGGCGAAGGGTGTCTGTACGTTGGCCTGTTCCGCGGCGGCCGAGCGTGAGAAGCTGCCCGAAACCGGAATGGACTGAAACAAACTGCCAAGAAAATTAGAGGCGCCGATGGCCACCAGCTCATGATTGGAATCGATCATATAGTCGTGACGCTTTGCGAAAGCCCTGCCCAGAGCCGCTACGCTCATAAATTGTACCAGCGCCAGGGTAAGCGCCGTAGATAACAGCTCTCTGACGTCGTTAAAATTGACATCCGGCAGCGACAGAGGGGGCAGGCCTTTGGGAATTTCGCCCACCAATTCAATGCCCGACGCGCTGAGCCCGGTAAGCCACGCGACCAGTATGCCCAGTGCTAAGACAATCATAGAACCGGGAAGCATAGGATTGAGATACCGGATAAGCGCCAGTGAAAAAATGGCTGCAATGCCCAGTATAAACGTTTCAGGGTGGATGTCCTGCAGGTTCAGCGCTACCTCTTTAATGATCAAAATGACGTATTGAGTATTGGGCAGATCTATACCGAGCAGATTGTTAAGCTGGCTGAAAATTATGATGATGGGCGCAGCCAGGGTAAAGCCGGCAATGACAGGCCGGGAGAAGAAGTTGAACACGGCCCCCAGCCTCATAGACCCCATGGCCAGTTGCAGCGCCCCGGCCATTAACGTCAGTAGAATGGTATAGGCAATATACTGTTCGGTCTCTGGTTCAGCCAGCAGGCTGACTCCGGCGGCTACGATAAGCATATCTATGGCAACAGGCCCGACAGACAGGTGTTTGGATGTGCCGAATAGCGGGTACACCAGCAGGGGAATTACGCCCGCGTATAAGCCGTATATGGGTGGCACCCCGGCAATGACGGCATAGGCCATACATTGAGGGATAAACATGATGCCTGTAGTCAACCCGGCAGACAAATCCCCATAGAATTGAGAGCGATTGTAGCCGGGCAACCACTCGACCATCTTAAATGTTTTCTTGAGCCAGCTTAACATTTTTAGATTAACCAGAAATACAGCTAGAGTTCATCGCTAATATCCCAAAAATATTAACCAAAGGCGCATGCCATTTATTATAATATCTTGAGAATGCTTCCGGAGTGCGTTGTTGCCGCTAAAACACAAAACCACGAAATTGGTCGATCAAGCCACTGTTCCTGATACTATCTTGAGTTTTTAGGATTTTTTGTGGCTCCTGACGGCTCACGCGAATGAATGGCAACAGCACCAGATGAGACGGTTCGGAAAAGCATACTAATGCTCAGTAAAAATAGGTATATTAGGCTACATGCGCCGGATGTGGCGTCTTGGTGTTGTGCCAGGCCTCCCGCCCTAATAACTTGCCCCGGGCCGGATTTGTTATTGTAAATTGTGCTATAAGGCGGAAGCAGGCCCGGGACGGGAGCACTGACTCAACACCAGAGTAACGGAACTACATACACCACTATAATTGATGAAGGTTTCAGACAATGAACTATAAACAAAATTTTTTCTATCTCTGTAAAATTCCTCTGAGTGCCGAAGGTCCAGAAGATGTAGAAGTTGTAACCAGGGCAGAAGACAGTGATGAGTTTCCCCGTGTGTTTAAAGAGTATGAAGAACTACGCTCACATGCTTTTAACGAAGATAACCTGTACAGCGTTGTCCGCGCCGATACGATCTTTGATCTGATCCGTACAGGTACTGAAGAAGAGGCCAGAGCAGAGGCCTTCGAAAAAGCCCGGCCGGAGATCATAACAAATCTGCAGCACCGGGTGATGCAGGCCGGAGATGCCGAAGCAAAAGCTATTCTTAAAGAGGTGCATAATATAGAGGCCTGATTGCCCACACGCCGCCTGCCCGATAGGGGTTGAGAGAGGTTCTTAGCTACGCAGGGCGGTTACATTCTTTACCACAGTTTGATGCTCGCAGGAAGGATCACCCCACCTGACGCTGTGAGGTCAATGAAGGGAGCACCCCCTCCGCCCCGGAGCGTGTTTCGGCGCCCTTGCCAAGATCTTTCAAGCGTGGAGAACGCAGCAAGAAGCCGGAGCGCAACAGCTCTGCGGAAGTGAGGGAGAGAGCTCTGGCCGTATATCTTTTTTCGGTGCGCCTGTGCCGGCCTATCTATTGGTTTTATTGCTTCTCCGCCCAGACATAAACAAGGAATGATTTATCAGGAAACTATGTAGAGTTGATACCACTATAAAATCGAAGGGAAGACGAAATCTCGCAGGCTGTTTTGCACACTAACGATTTTATCAGCGTACATGTGCGAACGAAAGAAATTAAAGGGAAGTATTAACAAAAATACAGAGGTGGAAACCAATGATAGCAGAAAAAGAAGAAGCCGTTGTTGCGGACATGGAAGTTAACATAGGCATCAGTGAAGAAGATCGTCATGTCATTGCGGATGATCTGTCAAAAGTATTGGCAGATACGTATATGTTATATTTAAAGACGCATAACTACCACTGGAACGTAACCGGGAAGCTGTTTTATCCGTTGCACGAGCAGTTCGAGGAACAGTACCAGGAGCTTGCCGAGGCTGTGGATGAGATAGCCGAACGAATCCGGGCTCTTGGCTATAAGGCTCCCGGAACATTCAGAGAATTTCAGGAGCTCACTTCTATAGAAGAGGATACGGAGAAACCCGAAGCTCTGGAGATGGTGCGGCGGCTGGCTCTGGCCAACGAGCAGGTATTGCGTACGGCACGCGGATCGTTAGAATCTGTCAATAAAGCAGAGGATGAGGCTACCCTTGACCTGCTGACCCAGCGGCTGCACGTCCACTCTAAAGTTGCCTGGATGTTGCGCAGCCACCTGGAGTAACATGCAGAGAAAACCAGTTATGCCCAAAATATAGAACCTGACGTCAGAGTAGCGGCTTATTGACAGTTCTATATATGTCATTAAAAAAGGCAGCATTAACGTGCTGTCTTTTTTATTTTTAGCCGTTAGTTGGTAATCTCAAAATAAAACCAGAGTTAATCTATGGAAGAGCAGGTCAATGAGATAAGAGAAACGGTCATACCCATACTAGTAGACTATGGGCTGGAGGTTATCGGTGCGCTGGCCATATTGATTTTAGGGTGGACGGTGGCTAAATGGATAAGCACCCGTATCAACAACTATTTAGACCGCACCACGAGGATTGACAATACCCTGAAACCGATTTTCGTGAAAGGCACGAAGTACCTGATTCTGGTGGTTACCGTGCTGGCTGTATTAAATCAATTCGGGGTAGAGACAACAAGTATCGTTGCGTTGCTGGGTACCATCGGTCTGGCCATAGGCCTGGCACTGCAGGGCACGCTCAGTAATATCGCATCGGGTATAATGCTGCTGGTATTGAGACCTTTTAATGTTGGCGATGCCGTAGATATAGGGGGCACGGCAGGAGTTGTGGATGAGATAGGTCTTTTTGTCACGCATATGCATTCATTCGATAATATTGCCATTATAATGCCTAATTCTAATGTATGGGGACAGAAAATTGAGAACTTCTCCCGCAATCCAACGCGACGTATGGATATGGAGGTCGGAATTGATTATAGCGACGATATGGACAAAGCGATGGGTGTGATTAATGGGATACTGGAAAATGACAGCCGGGCACTGACAGAACCGGAGCCCCTGATCGCTATAAATACGCTTGGCGATAACGCGGTGGTTATCGTTGTAAGAGCCTGGGCTAAGAGTGAAGATTTTTGGTCGTTCCGGTTTGACTTTACCAAACGCATTAAAGAACGGTTTGATGAAGAAGGCATCACCTTCCCCTTCCCGCAGCGCGATTTACATCTTTATCATGAGGATGGGAGCGTGAACACAAAAAAGGGCTGAAGTTAATAGA
>CALJMB010000378.1 GCA_937982515.1 uncultured Balneolaceae bacterium | reverse complement strand
AGGCCGTCAGGAATGAAGCCCTCAATCACATAGCGAAGAAAAAGTCTCTTCTCAGGCTGAGGCGGGAATTCGCGCGCGCCTCCCTCACTGATATGGAGGAAAGCGGCAGAGAGTGGAATGACGAGGAACGGAAGGTAGTGAAGCGTATCTGGGAAATTGCAGAAGAAATGCCGGAAAAGCGACAGTCTGTCTTTACGCTTCACCGAAAGCACGGGCTCAGCTACAAAGAAATCTCCGGAATTATGGGCATTACCCGCAAGACAGTGGAGAACCACATGGGTGAGGCACTGAAATACATCCGGGAACGTATGGCAGTAGAGCTGTAGAAGCGTAGAACTGTAGAATCGTAGAACTGTAGAATCGTAGAATCGTTGGTAAGGGTGCGCCCGGCCGGGCGCCCTCCGTCTCCCCGGATCCGGACAACCCCTCCTGCCCACTGCTTACCGCTTACCGCCCACTGCTTACTGCTTACTGCCCACTGCCCACTGCCCACCTTTCACTTTTCACTTCTCACTTCTCACTCAAGACTCAAGACTCAAGACTCATAACTATAAACAAAAAGATAAATTTTTTACCGGGGGTAGGGGCGCCGGCGCCTGTCTTATTAACAAACGAAAGGATCAAAACGGTACGAATGGCTTCTGAAAAGATACATTATCACATATTAGCGCGATACCTGGCGGGCGAATGCACCGGTGAAGAGCGAGCATATATAGAACGCTGGACGGCTGAAGATCCGGAAAACAAGCGCAGGATTGCGGAATACAGGCGTATCTGGAGCGGGTCCGTAAACAGAGAGTCTGCTATGGAAAAATGGGTTGACGTTGAAAAAGACTGGGAGATCGTAAAAGAACAGATAATGCATGACAAAGCAATGAAGGCTGCTGAAGGGAGAAAGAGTACCGTTGGTTTTCATGCCGGAAGAGCTTCTTCTTATGCTTATAAACCGTTTTTGAGGATAGCCGCAATGTTAGCCTTGATGATTTTATCCGGATTACTGGTCTACCAGATCACGCATGAAACAGAACCCGTACATGAAGAGGTGGTGTTGCGGGAGATAAGCACAGACAACGGACAGAGGGTTAATCTGACTCTCTCTGACGGCACACGGGTGCTGGTAAATGCCGGAAGCAGGCTGAAACTCCCGAATACCTTTCAACCCGACAAGCGGGAAGTGTTTTTGCAGGGAGAAGCGTACTTCGATGTGGCGGAAAAAGCGGAGGCTCCCTTTTTGATTCATTCGGGCGAAACGCTTATCAGGGTGCTCGGCACTTCATTTTCGGTTCGCTCCTACCCCGAGGATGAACAGATACAGGTAGTAGTGAAAGAAGGGCGGGTTTCGTTTGAAGAGGCCGGCAAAGATACGCCTGACAAAATTACCCTTACCCAAAGTGAGCTGGGGCAATATGATTTGCAGAGCGGACAACTGAGGGCACACAAGATAAAAGATCTGGAGCTGTACCTGGGCTGGACAGCGGGTTATTTGAAGTTTAAAGAAAAACCAATGGATAAGGTGGCTCTTGAACTGGAGCGCCGGTATGATATAAAAGTCGGTTTCAAAGATCCGGAGATAAAGCACATGCTATTGACGGCTGACCTGAAAAGCCGGTCTGTTAGCAACGTACTGGATGTTATAGCGATGTCTCTGAACATAAGCTACCGGCTGGAAGAGCATGAGGTGGTGTTTTACTAGGTAGTTTTTCTAACCCTCCTGGGGTTCAAAACCCTGGAAGGGTTGGCGATGAATATTCAACATCCTTTTACATATAAAACGCAATGAGTGGCTGGGAAAAGGTATCCGGCCATCCGCGCTTGAAGGTGACATTAACCGACCTTGCAGAGTGCCAGTGGTTTTCGGGTTCCTGCGGGCGCCAACGGCGGGGACAGAGGCTTCCTAAGTTTCCAAAACGTAGGAGCTCTGGATTTCTGCCTCTTTGGCCACTCGGCGCGTAAACAACAAGTTACACGAACGGAGATGGAGATATCATGAAGAAGACAAGAGAAAAACGGTTTGCTAAAGTAACGCGATATCTGTTTCTGCTGATACTGGCAGGGCTGATCAGCCAGGGCATCTTATCTGAAGCCAGAGCTCAGTATCTGACCAGTACCGCCAATCCACAGGGGGTAACTGGAGATTCCTTCTATTCTGTAAGCCTCTATTCAGAAAATATATCAGAATTGAGGAGCATTATCTCTGTAGAAGCGGAGGCGGCGCCAGTCAGAGAAGTGCTGGAGCACATTGTTCAGAAAGCCAATCTGGGCCTGGCTTATAACGCCGAGCTGCTTGCCCTGGAAAAACCGGTTAGCATCCGGCTCAGTAATGTAACCGTTGCTGCCGCATTAGAGCGCGTACTTGAGGGTACCGGTTTTGAAGCAACCATTTCGAGGACAAGAGAGATTGTGCTCAGAGAAGCGATCGGATCGCGGCGGCTGTCGGCCGCGAAGGTTGAACAGGCTATCTCGGGAGTGGTCACCGATGCCGAATCGGGAGAGCCTCTTCCCGGAGTCAACGTAGTAGTGCCCGGCACCAATATCGGTACCTCTACAGACGGAACAGGCCGCTATGCGCTGACCGCCCCGGATGATGCCGATTCGCTGGCCTTCTCTTTCATCGGGTATGAAAGCCAGACTGTAGCCATTAACAACCGGACTACTATCAATATACAGCTGACCGCTAATGTACAGGCTTTTGAGGACATTGTAGTAACCGCTCTGGGAATTACCCGCGACGAGCGATCTATAGGATATTCTGTTCAAAAGGTGGACGGGGATGAGCTTACGTTAACCAGAGAGCAAAATGTTATCGGCTCTCTGGCCGGTAAAATTGCCGGAGTGCAGGTAATCGGCGCTTCCGGGGCGAGCATGGGGGGAACACAAAAGATACAGATCCGCGGCGTCAATTCTCTTAGCGGTGCCTCCGCACCGTTAATGGTTGTGGATGGTACTCCCATCTCTAACGCTAACTTCTCCAGCAGTACCGGGCGTGATTTTGGTAACCTGGCACAGGATATCAACCCTGAAGACATTGAGTCGATAAACGTTTTGAAGGGGCCCGCCGCTTCCGCTTTGTACGGCATCCGTGGGCAGTATGGTGTTATTATGATCACCACTAAAAAAGGGCAGAAGGGGGCCGAAAGCTTTACCGTAGAATTAAACTCCAGTTTTATGGTAGAAAGAATAGGCAATTTGATGCCCTTACAAAACAAATACGGGGCCGGTAGCAATCAAACCTGGAATACCCTTGCCAACGGAGACCCTTACGTAACAACACTCGCGGATGAAAGCTGGGGACCCAAAATGGATGGAACGCCGGTTCGCCACTACTACAGTTTTTATCCGCAGGATCCTGACTATGGAAAACTGACCCCCTTTTCTCCACATCCGGATAATGTAAAAGACTTCTTTGAAACGGGAACGAACTTTAGCCAGGGTGTAACCATCTCCGGCGGCAGCGACCGTTCCAACATCAGGCTGAGCTTTAATAATACCGACATCGAAGGAATTGAGCCTAATACCTATTTAAAAAGAAACAACCTGGGTTTGAGTGCCGGAGCTGATATTTCGGACAGATGGAATGTTTCCGCTAATGTAAATTTTGCATTTAACAGGGCCCGCAGGCCTACGCAGGGAGCAGAGGCGGGTACCCGATACTTTTATCAGTGGTTCCAGAGAAGCCTTGATATAGAGCGGATGAAAAATTACAGGTATGATGACGGAACCTTCATGCACTGGAATCTTCGTAATCCTAATGCAGCAACAGGCGAGATCGCCAACCGATCTCCCGTCTATTTTAATAATCCCTATTTTGATGCGTATGAGAATCTGAATGGAGATAGCCGCACACGGGTGTTCGGAGACATTGGGGTTACCTACAAGATAATGCCGGAACTTGAGCTGAAGGGCTTTATCCGCTCAGACACCTACACTCAAAACCTGGAAAACAGAACGGCGTTTGGCGGAAAGTCAACACCCGGATACTACACCGGGAAATTTCAAAATATGGAGATGAACTATGAGTTGCTGGCACAGTACAAACAGCAATGGAATGCGTTTTCAATAGACGCCAATATGGGCGCCAATGTGTATGACAGGCATTACACGTATGTAACACAAAGTACCGTCGGCGGGCTTTCCGCTCCGGGCTTTTACAATATAGAGGCTTCAATAGACAGGCCCAATACCTCTTCCTACTTGCTTAATAAACGCGTGCTGAGCGCGTATGGGTTGGTATCACTCGGTTATAGGGACACCTATTTTATTGATATTTCTCTCAGAAACGATAATTCGTCTGCCTTGCCGGCTGATAATAATTCCTACTGGTATCCTTCTGTTTCGGGTAGTTTAGTGTTTAGTGAACTGCTCAATTTGGATGCACTTCATTTAGGGAAATTACGATTAAGCTATGCACAGGCCGGTTCCGATTTAAGCCCCTATCAAACTACGCCAACCTATTTGGTAGGTACCGAATATGGCAGTATCACCACATTGCGGGTTCCTTCAAACCTGAATAACCCTGATGTAAAGCCCTCATTTTCTCACTCCTACGAAGCGGGAATAGATCTTAATTTCCTCAGCCGTTTTGGCTTAAGTTTTACCTACTATGTGCAGAAAAATGAGAATCAGATTATAGATCTGAATGTTTCAGGTGCAAGCGGCTATGCTTCTACTACTATTAATGCAGGCTTAATAGAAAACAGAGGGGTTGAATTAAGCTTAAATGGTGTGCCTGTTCAATCCCGGAATTTTTCCTGGAATACCTCATTCAATATCAGCAGAAACAAAGGAGAGGTTATTGAACTGCATCCGAATATTGACCAATATCTGTATGGCTCTACAACGTATTCTAGCGTAACTACGTATCTGCGGTCCTACGAAGGCATGGCGTTCGGTACCATAGAAGGGCAGGCGTATGAGCGGGATGAAGATACAGGGAAAATCATGCTGGATGACAATAATTTGCCGCTTTACACCGATGCCACACACAACTTTGGGACCGTGTTACCTGATTTTAACGGTGGGTTCCAGAATTACTTTAACTATAAAAACTTTGAGCTGGCCGCAATGATCGATTTCCAGATCGGCGGTCAGTTTTTCAGCCGGACTCAATCGCTTGCAGACCGAACCGGACAGTCGGCAAAAACAGCTGCCCTGAATGATTTAGGTAATAACGTCCGCGACCCCATCTTAGATAAAGATGGCAACGAGGTTGCAACAGTCTCTACCGGGAATGCCGGGGCCGGTTCAGGCGGGGTAAAAGTGTCGGGGATCTCTGCCTCAACCGGAAATGAGGTTACGGCCTACGTCAATGCCAAAGATTATTACGGGCGTTTAGGGCAGCAGATAGCTGAGCCTTACATATATGATGCCACCTACATCAAGTTACGGGAGGTTCGTCTTGGCTACAGCTTTGGCAATGAAGTGCTACAGCACCTGCCATTCCAAAATATGACCGTCTCTTTAATTGCCCGAAACCCCGTTATGATTTGGCAGGATGCCCCGAAAGGACTGGACCCGTCAGAGCTGTCTACCGGCAGCCAATCCATCAGCTGGTATGAGTCGGGACAGCTTAATTCCGTTCGCTCATTCGGTATAGACTTAAATATCACTTTTTAAACCAACAGGCCATGAAGAAATTAACTATTATTTTATCAGTTCTGTTTTTTCTTTCCAGTTGTGAGTTGTTTACGATTGATGATGACATGAACCTGGATCCGAATCAGCCTAATACGGCCTCGGCACCTCAGCTTTTGGCGAATGCCATGCGTTACCTGCCGGGGCTTAGCTCCAATCCCGATGCCAATTTTTACGGGCAATATCTGGCAGAAACACAATATGCGGTTCAGTCGCGATACCCCGATGAGAGCTGGAGTTTTTATTACTACTATCAAAACCCTCTCATCAACACACAAATCGTCTTGAACAACTCTTCAGTAGATAACGAGCTTGCCGTTGCCAAAATACTAAAGGCCTATTTCTTTTGGCACGTCACAGATCGCTGGGGAGATGTCCCCTACTCTGAAGCGTTACAAGGGGAGAAAAACCTGGTACCTGCATACGACAGGCAGGAGGATATCTATAACAGTTTATTTAAACTACTGGATGAAGCTGATGAACAGATTAATGAATCGTTGTCGTTGAGCAACGATCAGGTGTTTGGCGGAGATATGACCAAATGGAAACGAACGGCAAATACCATACATCTGCTGATGGCGCTTCGCCTGTCAGAAGTAAACCCTGAGAAGGGTAGAACGGAGTTCAATAAAGCCCTGGAAAATGGAATTATGTTATCGAACGATGACAATTTTACCTACCACCCCTTAGCTGATCAAAACAATGAAAACTACTGGTATAACCAGATAGACCGGGCAAGCCGGGAGTGGTGGGCATTGACGGAAAGCTTTGTGGATTTGCTTGCGCCGTTAGATGATCCGCGTTTACCGGTATATGCAGACCCTGCGCGCCAAAGCGGTGATTACATCGGCCAGCCGCTTGGCTATGATCCGGCCCCGGAAAATGCTGAGTTGTTTTCTCTTCTGGGAGAACAGCAGCATCAGCAAGATTCGCCGGTACCTCTGGTTACCTATGCACAGGCGCTCTTTGCCAAAGCCGAAGCGGTTGAGTTAGGCTGGATTACCGAAGATGCCGGAGATAATTATAATAAAGCTGTAGAAGCCTCCATTTTACAATGGACCGGAAGTGATGATACGGTTGAGGATTATCTGAATCAGCCGGATGTCGCCTATGACGGCACCATAGAACAAATTGCAACCCAGCGTTACATCCACCTGTTTTTACATGGCTATGAAGCGTGGGCGGAGTGGCGGCGAACCGGCTTCCCCGCGTTTGTAGTTCCGATCAAAGGAAATCCTGTCCCGACCAGGCAACGCTACAGCGAAGATGAAGCCGCTAACAACACTGATAACTATCAGGAGGCGGTCGATCGTCAATTCGGAGGCGAGAATACGATGTATGGCAAAGTTTGGTGGGACGTGGACTGATGGATGATCAGGTAAAGATGCAGGCCTCCCGGAGGTGGACTACATCTATATCTCTGTAGATGGGTTTATGGGTATCTATACGTTTCAATATCCCCGGACGTCTGCCGGGAACTTACGAATCCAACAGGCATGAGCAGACCTGTCTCTTTCCGCGATACCCGGGGGGGGCAGGCTGCTTGTGTTGTACATTAGTTATTGGTTATCTGTTATTGGTTATTGGGAGGGAGGTTCCTAATAACAAATAACCAGTAACCAATAATGAATGCACTGGTAAAACCTCCAGTTTTTTTGTATTTAGATGTAAGTTTACATTAGATAATTCAACAGCAAGAGAGGTCGACGCATTCCTGCCAACACCTGATATGCCGTTCATGCTGCTTTTATTTTAAACAATTACATAGTTGAGAGAATTAATAATTAAACAGAGAGAGGTGATCCTAATGTTAGCACGATTACTATTCAGTACCTTCCTGAGTATCCTGTTTTTCGGTATGGCTGCGGCCGGACTGGCCCAGCAGACTGTCACAGGAACGGTTACCGATGCCGAGACCGGAGAAACGCTTCCCGGCGTTAATATCAGTGTGGAAGGTACCAGCCAGGGCACGAGTACCAATGCCGAAGGGCAATACAGCCT
>CALJMB010000377.1 GCA_937982515.1 uncultured Balneolaceae bacterium | reverse complement strand
CTTATGCTTAAAGGATGGCTGGAGCTGTTTGCCGCAAGTCCTGCATTCAATGCCGCCACACCCGCGGTAGGATCAAACCCTGATGGCGTGGCCGGTTATGGAAACTACGACGTGAACCGATGGCAAAAAGCGGCCGATACCTTCAGACAGTTTATAAACAACTATGGCAACGGGAATCCCTATGACCTGTTTGATGATGTTTCCTCGTTGTGGTATGAATCCAATGAGTATCATTCTGAAGTGATATGGGACCGGCAGATCGTTCCCGATGTAATGGGTTCCAGCTTTGAACAGTACGGAGGCCCGGTGTGGGTAAATGGCAATTATTATACCTGGGGAAATTACAATCCTACGCAGGAACTGGTAGATCAGTTCTTCATGGCCAATGGGTTACCCATAGATGATCCGGGCTCAGGTTACGATCCCCAAAACCCTTATGAAGGGCGAGAAGATAGATTCTATGCCTGGATTGTATATGACGGAGCTCCCTACCATATGGATTGGATGTCCGGCCCCGATACAATCTATACCCGTATCGATAAAGTTAATCCCAAGGACAACGAGATCGACTTTGCGCAGGATGATGTAAGCAATACCGGATACTACTTTAAGAAAAAACTGAATCCGCTGGTACGTCCGGGCGGCGGGCAAAAGAGTGGACAGAACTACCTCTACTATCGTTATGCGGAAGTTCTTCTGGGATATGCCGAAGCTCAAAACGAAGCGGCAGGGCCTGATGCTTCGGTTTATAGTGCAGTGAATAAGATTCGAAACAGGGCAGGGCTGCCAGATCTGCCTGCAGGTTTAACTAAGGATGAAATGCGGGAAGCGATACACCAGGAGAGAAGAGTAGAACTTACATTCGAGCAGAAGCGCTTTTATGATATTATCAGGTGGAAAATAGCAGAAGACGTTATGAGTGTGGATAAACACGGCATGAAAATTTCAAACACATCACCTTCCGACAACAGCGGAGTATGGCAATATGAAGTAGTACCGTTGAACCACCCTCACACATTCCATCAAAGAATGTATTTAGTACCTGTTCCACAACATGTAATAGACAGGAACAGAAATATTATTCAAAATCCAGGCTATAATTAAACCTTTGCAGAAGGGATTAGTCAAGACCGAAATACACTTCACAATGAGGTGTATTTTGGTCTATAATTCTGTTGATGTCCATCAATTCATTGCTCGGATAAAACCTTATAAAAGAAGGTGCGGGGTAAAAATTTGAAGGAGGCCTGTATTCGGGAATAATTTGCAAAATCAGTTATTTTTTCTGTAATTGTTCGCACTTGTTTGGAGCCGTATGATTGGCTCCATTCAATTGGTCAATTAATTTTTCACCTTAAAAGGTGATGTGTCAAGGCGGTTGAATTTCGGGGATATTGATCAGGCCATTAAGTTGCAGGCGTAGTTGCAGCCTTGTATCAGTAGGGAAAGAATCCAATCTAGTTGTAAGAAAGAGCTCCCTTACAATCTGCTGACTGACAGAGTGAGTTTTATACTAATCCTATTATAACCAGTACCTTAATGAAAAACTGTTATTTTCTGGTGAAAAGCTTTCTGCTTGTATTCTGCTTTAGTATTCTTGGAATGTCATGCTCCAACATACGTACCGGCCCCCCAAAAGTGTTGGTATTCAGCAAAACAGCTGGCTTTTACCATACCTCCATTCCCGCAGGGATTAATGCCATACAAAAGCTGGGCAGAGAAAATGGGTTTGAGGTAGATACAACCACCAATTCTAGCGTCTTTACCGAAGAGCATCTCAGACAGTACTCGGCGGTGGTGTTCCTTAATACCACCGGCGATGTGCTTAATCACTATCAGGAAGCTGACTTTGAGCGCTATATCCAGGCCGGAGGTGGTTTTGTAGGTATTCACTCTGCTTCCGATACCGAACATCACTGGGGCTGGTACGGCCGCCTGGTGGGAGGACATTTTTTAGATCATCCGGGAATTAACGACCCACATCCCAACGTGCAGGAAGGGGTTTTACACATTGAGAATCAGAACCATCCCACTACCGCATTTTTGCCCGAACAGTGGAACAGAACGGATGAATGGTACAGCTTTAAAAATTTCAATGAAGATGTACATGTGTTGATGACCATTGATGAGGCGAGTTACCAGGGCGGGGCCGATATGGGGAGGCACCCGATGGCCTGGTATCACGAGTATGACGGCGGACGGGCATTTTATACGGCCTCCGGCCATACCAGCGAGTCTTATTCTGATGAGTTATTTTTGAATCACATTCTGGCCGGCATTCAGTACGCCATCGGCGAAAACAAAATTCCGGACTATTCCAAAGCGACCACCGAACGAGCTCCGGAAGCCAACCGGTTTACTAAAAAAGTGTTTTCTGTCGGAGAGTTCATGGAGCCCACCGAGATGACCATCCTGCCTAACCTGGATATCCTGATTGCCCAGCGGCGCGGAGAAATTCTGCTGTACAAGAGCAGCGATTCCACCCTCAGCCGGGCCGGATACCTGGATGTATACTGGCAGACGGACGTGCCGAACGTCAATGCTGAAGAGGGGTTGATGGGGATTCAGGCGGATCCTGATTTTGAAGATAACGGCCATGTCTTTGTTTTTTACAGCCCGGCCGATACTTCCGTCAATCGCCTCTCGCGGTTTACATTTGAAGACGACCGGCTTCTTCCGGAATCTGAAAAGATTGTATTGGAGTTTTATTCACAACGGGATATTTGCTGCCATACAGGAGGCTCTATTGCGTTCGATAGCGAAGGATTGCTCTATTTATCTACCGGTGATAATTCCACTCCATTTAATCAGCCCAACCAACCCTATGTGCTGAATGGGTACGCCCCTCTGGATGAACGGACGGGCCTTGAACAATACGATGCGAGAAGAACCTCTGCCAATGCAAATGACCTGCGCGGTAAAATATTACGCATTCGTGTTAACGAAGACGGCAGCTACAGTATTCCGGAAGGGAACTTGTATCCGCAAGGAAAAGAAGGTACCCGGCCGGAAATTTACATACAGGGTAACCGGAATCCCTATCGTATTTCAGTGGATCAGAAAACCGGCTACCTGTATTGGGGCGAGATAGGGCCGGATGCCGACCAGGACAGCCTGTCTACTAAAGGCCCGCGGGGATATGATGAGATTAACCAGGCCCGGGAAGCGGGATTCTTTGGATGGCCGCTATTTGTTGGTGACAATTATCCCTACCGCCGCTATAACTACGCCACTGGTGAACCTGGTAAGGTTTTTGATCCGGATCATCCGATAAACGATTCTCCCCACAACACCGGTATTGCCGAACTTCCCCCTGCCCGTCCGGCTTTCATTTGGTATCCGTATGGAGTTTCTGATGAATTTCCCCAGATGGGTAGTGGCGGACGTAATGCCATGGCCGGCCCCGTCTATTATACCGACAGATATCCTGAAGAAACACGTCTTCCGGATTACTATGACGGGAAACTGTTTATTTACGACTGGGTACGCAACTGGATAAAGGTTGTTACCATGCAGCCCAACGGCGATTTTGATAAGATGGAACCCTTTATAGAGCACATCAAGCTCAATGCGTTGATTGATATGGAAGTGGGGCCAGACGGGCGTTTGTATCTGTTAGAATACGGCAACGGATGGTTTTCACAAAATGACGATTCAGGGCTTTATAGGATTGATTTTAATCCGGGTAACCGTCCGCCTATTGTGAATAATGTATCCGCTAATAAAACTTCCGGTACTTTGCCACTTACGGTTAAGGTAACGGCAGATGCCTCTGATCCGGAGCAAGACAATCTGACTTACTATTGGGATATGGGCGATGGTCAGCTCCGGCAGACAAGCGAACCCCATATCGAACATACATATGAGGTAATAGGTGAGTATTCCGTCAGTGTGGAGGTAAGAGACGAAGCGGGGCATATGGTGCAGAGCAGCCCGGTATCGGTATATGCCGGAAATGCCGCGCCGGAAGTCTTTATCGATATCGAGGGCAATAGTACTTTCTATTTCCCGGATCATCCGGTTTCGTATTCGGTACGGATAGAGGATGAAGACCATCCGGAGGCGGCAGAGGATCTGTCTATGTTGTTTGTTTCGGCGGATTATATAGAGGGCAGCGATCTGGCAGAAGCTTCGCGCGGCCACCAGGTAATGACCGAAGTAATGAGCGGAAAGAGTCTGATCGAGTCGCTCGATTGCCAGGCCTGTCACCAGCTCAATGCAACATCTATCGGCCCCTCATATACCGCTATTGCCGGGCGCTATGAGAATGCTTCGGATGTAAGCTCTTACCTGGCAAGCAAGATTATTGAAGGCGGATCCGGTGCCTGGGGTGAACGTGCTATGCCGGCGCACCCGGAGCTGAGTAAAGCCGATGCCAGAAAAATCGTGTCCTGGATCTCCTCCCTGACCGGAGGCGGGCAGGCGCAGGCATCGCTTCCTGCTTCCGGAACCGTGGATCCCACTTTGGGGAAAAAACCTGCCTCTAATGGCGTGCTAATTCTTTCTGCCAGCTATACTGATCCGGGTGGAACGAATATCAAGCCGCTGACGGGTAACGCCAATGTCTACCTGAAGAGCCCTTCTGTTTCACTGGAGGAGGTCAGGAACCTGGATGGTTATACCACTATGGATTATGATGGTAACCGCCTGCTCATGGTGCCCACTCAGACCGGCTATTTTAGCCTGAACCAGATCGATTTAACCGGAATACGTTCGGTTGAAATTACAACGGTGTCATTCCAGTCTTCTGATCTGGGATACAGGTTTGAGCTCAGGCTGGACGAGCCTGCTGGACAAAATATTGGTGAGGCAGTGGCAAAAGCTAATGGAGAGCCTGCTGAAGAAGGTTTTATTTCCACATCTCTGGCAATTCCAATGGATGCCGTAACCGATGGCGAATGGCACGATCTCTATATTGTCAGTCAACCGGTTGACGAAGCTCCACCGGGACAGCTGATACTATCTGCCATAAAATTTAATAATCGATAGTCATCTCTGGATGGCCACACAAATGGATAAAAAATTTGTCGTCTAAGGGCAAGGGTGAAGAGGTTACCCCATACCCCAACGGTATGATGATTGACTCAGTTTCCAGCTAATTCATATGTTAATAGCAGACTAATAATAGAGAAGGAACAGCTGAAATCGGCGTTGCCATCTGTAAGTTTTTCACATCCTTCCTCTGAGACAGCCCCGGGGCAAGTCCGGGTCAACGCCGGGGCAAAACCGGGCCAAAACCAGGGGTTCTCCGGAAATCCACGGAAATTTCCGAAGGTTTCCGGAGGATTTCCGGAC
>CALJMB010000376.1 GCA_937982515.1 uncultured Balneolaceae bacterium | reverse complement strand
CCCGACTCAGGTCATGCCGTATCCCGACTCTCCGCCCGGTGGGCGGAGAGGTCTGTTGCGGTGATTTGTTCGTCTTCCGGGGTAAGGACGAGATGGTGAAGGGACGGCATTCCCTCCCCGCTACAACAACGCCTGTCATCCTGAGCTCCGCCGAAGGATCCCCCCGATGCAAAGGATGCCCGCCACAGAGGCACCGCGCGCCTGGCGGATTGGGGAGCCGGCCACACACTCCGGCCTTAACAGAGGCGGCCATCCACCCCTACATCCCCTGAAAGGGACGTTGGATTGTGTGCTGGTTCAATAATGCCAGCCGATTCAGACGTGGCACATCTCGTTCCGGCGCTTTGAAGTGGAACGCCCTTTCACCGATCCAATCACTCGGAGTGATCGGATCGGTGATGGGAGAAGAAAGAAAGGATCGGGCTGTTAATCCCGGATCAACTCCCGCTCTTGGCGCTGCAGGTGGGGACTTTTGAAGCCGAGCTTTTTCAGGCCTTCCCTGATCTCCGGGGCAGACATGAAGAGATCCCACAACAGGTTGCTCCGGTGGTTTTCTATCATTACAACGATGGGCCCCTGATCAATGGCAAGATACCGCTGTGGATACCAGTCGTACTCTTCGCTGAAGGCGTCGTAGAAGCCATATTTACCCCAAAGCTTATCGCCCAGGTCATAGTACAGGTACTTTAACACCTGCATGGATGCCTCGGGTGTATAGGGGAAGGAAGACAGCGCGGCGGTAGGCGTGATAACCCCCAGGTCGCGATCTTCTCCGGGGGCGTGAGCGGCATATCCGTTTACCGAATAGCTGGCCGACAATCCCCAGCTGTCTTCACCATATCCCTTATAACCCAGCGGGTTTTCGATGCACCACTGCCGGTTGATGAGTGTATGGTTTCTGTTGAGCTCCCAGAAGTCGGTGTAGCGGTCTTTCAGCCCTCTGGGATCCAGCCCCAGATAAGAGTAGTGGGCCCAGAATAAGGGTCCGCCATACGTCTCGGCCCCATTATGCGAGAGGATGAGATTGTATCCGTAGGTAGATTTATCGGTAGTTATGCTACCTCCGCGGGCCCATCCTTTGTGATAGGCTTCTGCATCGATACCGTGCGTAGGCGAGGCGGCGGCCAGAATGTAGGTGATGAGCACTTCGTTGTAGCCTTCCAGCGGAAAGTCCATTGCCCAGCCGTGGTTGGGCGACCAGTGCCAGTACAGGACGTCCTCTCCCCCTTTGGTGTACCAGTCCCACTCCACTTCGCGCCATAGCTCGTCGATGTCTTCAGCAATGATCTGTTCCCGCGCCGATCCGTCTTTCAGGTACTCACGGACGGCCAGCAGCCCCTGCACGAGGAAGGCGGTCTCCACCAGATCTCCTCCGTCATCTTGGGGACTGAAGGGTTTAACCTTTCCCGTCTCGCCATACAGCCAGTGGGGCCATACGCCGTGAAAACGGTCGGCCTGTTCCAGGAACTCTACTATGTGAGCCAGCCGCTCCACCCCTTCTTCCCGGGTGATGAAGCCCCGCTCAATGCCTGTCAGGATAGCCATCAGCCCGAAACCGGATCCGCCTGAGGTGACCACATTTTTATCGTTCTGGGGATAGATCCCGTCCACGTGGAACCGCTCCCGGGCCATTCCCGAGTTGGGCTCGGCTCCGTCCCAGAAGTACTGGAATGTGCGGTACTGAACGGAATCGAGCAGTGCTTCTTCAGAGAGTTGCCGGCCTGGCTGTTCGGTGGCGATCTGCTGCCGGCATCCGAGCAGAAGCGCACAGGAGAAAACGAGGATCAGGAATGAGTGGTAAATCCGGGAGTGTGTGTTTGGTGCAATCATCATGGGTTATCTGGTGGTCTGGTTTCAGTTCGTGTTAAAAGATGAACTCTAACATTCAACTATTCTATGTATAAAACATCCTATTATCTCGTACCGGGGCCCGGCCCCGGGACGGAGGCAGGGCTTTTACGTTCCTCTAAATTATAGCGTGAACAGCCTGTCCCGACCGCGGTCGGGATCCGTTCGTACCCCTGCCTGAAGCGGCACGAGCGGACGCTCGCGCCATTAAATTACAGGCTTCTGCTCCAAAGGGGAATGAATTAATAGCCTTTTATCCGGCAATATCCTTAGCCTGAAAAACTAAGGTAAAAGTAACTCTCCCCTTGAGGGGAGATGAATGGCCGCATCAGTTCTGCGGCCATTCTGAGGGGTGTTCTGTGATCGTAGTTGGTTGGAACACCTCCCGTCCGTCCTGAGAACCACAGGACAGACACCCTCTTCAAGGAGGGAGTTTTTCTAGTCCATCTTATATTTTTTAGCTCATCCATCACTCACCGTACCAAAACTCCGCCTCCTTCACATCGCGGGAATTGGGTCCTATAAATACTTTAAACTGCCCCGGCTCGGTAGTTAGCTGCATGTTGATATCGTAGAAGGCCAGGTCTTCCGGGGTTACTACAAATGTGACTTCCCGGGATTCTCCCGGCTCTAACGTTATCTTCCGGAACCCTTTCAGCTCTTTGACGGGACGGGTAACGCTGGCTACCAGATCCCGTATGTACAGCTGTACCACCTCATCTCCCTTCCTGTCACCGCGGTTTGTTACTTCCACCGAAACCGCGATACTATCAGTACCGGAGAATCTGGCCTTATCCAATGATATATCGGAGTATTCGAACGTAGTGTAGCTGAGTCCATACCCGAACGGGTAGAGCGGGTCGTTCGAGATATCCAGATATTTGGAGGTGTACTTATTGTCGGCATCAAACGGACGGCCCGTGGGTTTCATGTCGTAGTGGATCGGTATCTGTCCCACCGAACGGGGAAAAGTGGCGGTAATCTTTCCGGAGGGGTTGTAATCGCCAAACAGCACATCGGCGATAGCGGGACCGCCCATAGTTCCGGCAAACCATGTCTCCAATATGGCCGGCACGTGTTCATCCTCCCATGTAAGGTCGAGCGGCCGTCCGTTCATCAACACCAGAACGACCGGCGTGCCTGTTTTCAGTACCTCCCGGATCAGCTCCTGCTGAACGCCGGGAAGGGTTATATCGGAACGGCTGGCCGCTTCGCCGCTCATCAGCGCGGCCTCGCCCAGGGCGAGTACCACAACATCAGCCTGTTCGGCCGCGATTACCGCTTCTTCAAAGCCGGCGCGATCATCGCCGGTAATATCGGCTCCTTTAGTATATATGATTTCCGTGGATTGTGAAACGGCTTCTTTAATCCCATCCAGAAGGGTAACGGCATCGGTATAATCTCCGGCGGCCGACCAGGAACCGATCATGGCCTGCCGGTTATCGGCCAGCGGACCGATGACCGCCAGGGTATCGATATTTTTATTGAGGGGAAGCAGATTGCTCTCGTTCTTCAACAGCACGATCGATTCCCGGGCCATTTGCCGGGCAATTTCAAGGTGCCGGTCATTAAGCAGAAGTTCTTTCTCGCGGCCGACATCTGAATACCTGTATGGATCATCAAATAATCCCAGCTTAAACTTGTATCGCAGTATCCGGCGTACCGACTCATCAATCGTCTCTTCGGAAACAGCCCCCTGCTCTGCGAGATCGGCCAGATGATAGTGATAGACGGATCCCTGCATATCCATATCCACCCCGGCATTGACGGCCAGTGCCCCGGCATGGGCTGAGTCGGCTGCCACACCGTGCGGAATTAACTCATTGATGGCTGTATAGTCGGTGACTACGAAGCCGTCAAAACCCCATTCCTCCCTCAGTATGTCTGTGAACAGATATTTACTGGCCGTAGCAGGTACTCCGCCAATCTCGTTGAATGACGTCATGAAAGAGCCTACACCCGCATCTACGGCCGCTTTGAACGGAGGCAGATACACTTCGCGGAGCGTACGTTCGGAGATATCTACGGTATGGTAGTCGCGTCCGGCCTGTGCGGCTCCATAGGCCACAAAGTGTTTGGCTGTAGCCAGCAGAGTATTGGGCGAAGCCAGCGAATCGCCCTGGAAGCCTCTCACCTTGGCTTTGGCAATTTTGGATGCCAGAAAGGCATCCTCTCCGGGGCTTTCGGCAATGCGGCCCCAGCGCGGATCGCGGGAGATGTCAATCATCGGCGC
>CALJMB010000375.1 GCA_937982515.1 uncultured Balneolaceae bacterium | reverse complement strand
GAAATAGACAACACCGGAACCGTAAGGATTTTAGACCCCACAGGAGGTAGCGAATAAGTAACGGCGAAAGCTTAAACGGCGCTGTAACTAAGAACTTGAATTGAAAATTTGAACTAAAACATAAATCACGATAGTGATTGCCGGACGCGAACAGCGTCCGCTTTGAAGCTATTGTTATACTGCGAGGTTAATTATGGATGAAAAACTATTAGAATTAATGAAGTTAAATGGTGAATTGCGAGTTGCGTTTATGCAAATGGGCATTGATCAGCACAAAGCCTTAGAACTTGCGGGAGAAGCGATGAATAAATTTTACGATAGCGATTGCATGGATAAAACTTACAAGGCAACATATGAAGACAATATGTAGCAGTATAACGCCCCTGCGCATAACGGGCGCGGGAATTAATAACTAAAAAATGGAGAATATTATGAATAACGAAAATACTAAAACAACGGCTGTTTCGCGTCCCGTTGATGCCGTTGTTAGTTGCCAACTTTTTTTGGGTAACTACGGATACCCTTTGAAGGATTACCCAGACTGCGACCCACCTGAATTGCCTAAGTGGGCTTTCGACTTCGTTGATGAAAACCTGAAAGAAAATATTAAAAGGATGAATCGCATAAGTTGGGCACAGGGAAAGCTTAAAATATTGGCAGACATGCTTTATGACAGAGACCAAAAGTTTTTCGCAGACGAGCTAATAAAGATTGTAGAAAAAATTGGCAACTAACATATACTTATCTGTACACCACCATCTTCGCTATTCCAGATAAAAAATGCAACTACCTTCAATTAGAGTGCCTGAGGTTATTATTTGAGAATATTATCTGTACTCCCGGCCGATCTCTGATACAGATAATGTCTCCACATAAAAAATTTATTTGTAAGGTTTTGCCTTTTAATGAGTCTTACTATAAGACCATTAACCAAACAACAGAAGAAATGGCAAAACAAAAATTACTGGATCGGCTTCGCAGGGAAATAAGGAGAAGAAACTATAGCTATCAAACCGAGAAAGCTTATACCCGATGGGTTGTACGTTTTATCAAGTTTCATAAGCTGTGCCATCCGCAATACCTTGGGAAAGATGATGTCGTGGCATTTCTTAACTGGTTGGCTTCAGATCGCAATGTGACGGCATCTACCCAGAACCAGGCATTGTGTGCTATTGTCTTTCTATATAAGCACATACTTGAACAGCCGTTGAGGAAGCTGGAGAATCTTCAGCGGGCAAAAGAGTCTCAGCATATACCGGTAGTACTGTCAAAAGGGGAGGTTCAACGGATTCTATACCAGTTAAAGGGTACTAAAAAATTGGTTGTTTCTCTGTTATATGGAGCCGGATTGCGCCTTTCAGAATGCTTGAGGCTAAGAGTCGGGGATATCGACTTTGCATACAATCAGGTCTGGATCAGAAACGGTAAAGGCCTGAAAGACCGTGTTTCCATGCTGCCCGAATCACTAAAAACGGAGCTTCAGCAGCATATTAAGAAGGTGAAAAATCTGCATGCTAAGGATTTAGTCCGTGGGTGGGGGGCCGTTGTGCTGCCTTACGCACTGGAGCGTAAATATCCGGGACAAGAGAAAAAATTAGGCTGGCAGTATGTATTCCCCTCGCCTAAAAGGCGAAAAGACCCACGCTCCGGCAAAATACAGCGATATCATATTTCCGCTTCCACCATCCATAAAGCAATTAAAGAGGCGGTAGAACATACATCCGTTTCCAAAAAGGTTTCCAGCCATACATTCAGACATAGCTTTGCTACCCATCTGTTGGAAAACGGCTACGACATCCGCACTGTCCAGGAGCTACTTGGCCACAAAGATGTGAAGACAACAATGATCTATACGCATGTATTGAATAAAGGAGGGAGAGGGGTAGTTAGCCCGATCGACAGGCTAACTTAGTTATTCGCTCATGGAATATCAGGGGAGACCGGGAGCTGCCCTTGCGTACCTGCCGTAGCCGGATGCTTAGGATTATATTCACGATTATATTCATGTCTTGGGCATGATAAATTATATACCAGCCCGCCTTCCCCGACGTCCCCGCTCCCTGCCAACCCCGCGCCATCCCTATACCAAGGCCTGTACAGCTCCGTCACACCTCCGTCACAGGTCCGTCACAGCTCCGTGTTTGACACGGAGCTGTGACGGAGTAGTCACGGGGTAATGCCGGGTTTATACAGGCGATGGTGCAGAGGAGATATGGGCAGGGCACAGGGGAGGGC
>CALJMB010000374.1 GCA_937982515.1 uncultured Balneolaceae bacterium | reverse complement strand
TGGAAAGATCTGGAGGTATTTATGCAGCTCCTTCCCCGCTCTTCCACGGCTGAACGTATGAACCCCTACAACTCATTCTGGACGGGAGTCACAGAAGGAGACGGCCCCCAGGAGTTCCACCTGGTATTACTCGATAACGGACGTACCAGGGTGCTGGCCGACGAAGCCGGACGCCAAGCGCTGCACTGCATACGCTGCAGTGCCTGCCTGAACGTATGTCCGGTGTATGAGCGAACAGGCGGACATGCCTACCATTCGGTCTATCCCGGACCTATCGGAGCTATTTTGACCCCGCAGTTGAAGGGGCTGGAGGATAAAGGGGCGGCTTCCCTGCCTTACGCCTCTTCGCTGTGCGGCGCCTGCTATGAAGTGTGTCCGGTAAAAATCAATATTCCTGAGGTGTTGGTGCATTTACGGGGCAAGGTAGTAGACCAACATAAACGGAAAGGAGGAATCCGGACAAAGATGGACCCCGAGCACCTGGGCATGAAGCTGATGGGCCGAATCTTCCGGAGCCGGACTCGCTACGAGCGTGCCCAGCGGCTGGCAAAGGCGGGGCAGCGATGGTTTGTAAGAGATGATACCATCACCAGCCTGCCGGGTGAACTGTCGGGATGGACGGCTATGCGTGATTTGAAACCGATTCCTGAACAGACGTTTCGTGAATGGTGGAGGGACCGTCATGAGTAGTGCGAAAAAAGAAATACTCAGACGTATTCGAAAAGGATTATCCGATGTGCCGGAAGGTGCCGTCCCGGAGGATGCAGAGGTATTCCGTACCTATCGCCGCAGCGGAGATCTGCCGGAGAAGGAGGCCGCGGATCTGTTTGCCCGGCGTGCCGGTGCATACAGGGCTACGGTCAGGAGGGTAGAACCGGAAAGATTGGCTGATGCCATTTCGCAGGCATGCCAGGTGCAGAAGGTAAAAAGACTTGTGGTACCTGAAGGAGTTCCGGATAGTTGGTTACCTGACGGAATAGAACTGATGCACGATCGCCCCGGTGTGCCTCTTACTCACCGGCAGTTGGACAGCTCTGATGGCGTGATAACAACTTGTGCATTGGCTGTAGCCCAGACGGGAACCATTGTTCTGGACGGAGGGAAAGGACAGGGACGCCGGGCGTTGACCCTGCTTCCAGACTACCATTTGTGCATCGTACAGGCCGGACAGATCGTAGAACTGCTCCCGGAAGCTTTTGAACAGCTCGAATCTGCTATTACTGAAGAGGGTCGGCCATTAACTTTCATTTCGGGGCCCTCGGCCACTTCAGACATAGAGCTAAACCGGGTTGAGGGCGTCCACGGGCCCCGCAGGCTGGAGGTACTTATTGTGGATTGAAAACCGGAAGGAGATAAATACAAGAGATGAGATCATGATGCGTTGCTCCGGTACCTGATTAATATAAGAGGCAAAATGCCACCGGGGAGGCGCACTACATCTTCTGACCGTGCTTTTATTTGTTCAACGGAACATTAAATAACGT
>CALJMB010000373.1 GCA_937982515.1 uncultured Balneolaceae bacterium | reverse complement strand
TAAGTAATTAATAAGAAGTAACAAGTGGCAGGTAAGTAAGAGAGATCGTCCTTACTCATTACTCTTTACTTCACTTCTTAGTGTGTCGAAAACACTGTGGGATTCCCCCCACCTCCGAAAAGATAGACATTATACGACTCGGCCGGCTTTCCCGGTGTCTCCATCCCCGGCGATCCTATGGGCATGCCGGGAACGGCGATACCAGTAGCTTCAGGCTGTTCTTCTAACAGCTTGCGAATATCTTCATGGGGCACGTGCCCTTCTACCACATAACCGCCAATGAGCGCTGTGTGGCAAGATTCCATTGTATACGGAATGCCATTGGCCCGCTTTACAGCCGACATATTTGCCGGCTCTTCTACAGAAACGGAAAAACCGTTTTGCTCAAGATAAACTGCCCACTTGTCGCAACACTGGCAAGTAGGATTTTTAAACATAATAGCACTAATCTCTTCGGATCCGGCTTCTGATTGTTTATCCTCAGAACAGGCGGACAGGCTGAACATCAAAAAAACAATCATCAGAGCGGATAAGGTACCTTTTAAGTGGTTCATTAAGAAACGGGTTAAGTTAGCAGAATTATGGGGATGCAGATTTACCGGCATTTAACGGGCTAAATATACGTTTATTGACATGAAAAAAGTAATTATTCGTAAACCAAACGGCCTTTTCCCCAACTATTCTTTGCCTCCCCATAGAATGTGATACAGTGGTTGGAGGCAGCTAAGCACGGATAGGATACACCAGAACGCAATAACCTGCGATGACCGGCCCCATCTGTAGCCTCCGTACTTCCTTGACACGACCATGGGTCATTAACCAGATGAAGAGTAGCGGCAGTTCAGGCTGGCAGGCTTCCGATGCTTATAAGCCTCTGATTTACAGTTGACCGCCCAGATTTAGCTTTGCCTAAATATTTATTTAGCCCTATATTTTTAGCCGAGGCTAAATATTAAATTAATCCTTCTATGAAAAATTTGCTGCTTTTACTTGGGGGAATCCTGTGTATCTGCCCACAGCTGATTGCCCAACCTCAAACCGGAGTAATAACAGGCAGAATTATCCATCTTGACGAACCGCTGATCGGTGTAAATGTAGGCATTGAACAGATCCAGAAGGGTAGCTCTACCAATGCAGAGGGTCACTATCGAATACAAGGAATTCCTGCCGGCGTGTATAAGCTTCAGGCTTCGGCTGTGGGATACAAAACAAAGTTTCTTGATATCACCATCAAGCCGGGTGCTACACTGAATCTGGATATCCATCTGGAACCGTCCCTCCTGGAACTGGAACACATAGTGGTGACCGGTACCATGCGAGAAACCTATGTAAAAGACTCTCCGGTGAAAGTGCATGTTGTTTCGCAGGAACTGTTGCGTAAAAACCCTTCCGGTAACCTGATGGAAGGCATTAGCTACATCAACGGCCTCTACCAACAGGTAAACTGTGGCGTTTGCGGAACTAATGATATCCGTATTAACGGCATGGATGGTCCCTATACCTCAGTACTAATTGACGGGATGCCGGTTATGGGTTCCCTGGCTTCGGTCTACGGGCTGAACGGCATCAATCCGGCTATCATCCAAAGTGTAGAAATTATCAAAGGTCCCAACTCAACGCTGTACGGATCAGAAGCCATGGGTGGAGTTATCAACGTGCGAACTACCGACCCAGGCAAGGCACCCCGCCTTACAATGGAGGCTTACGGAACTACGCATGAAGAGATCAACGCGGATCTCTCCTACTCCCCCCGAACGCGACGACACCATACCGTGTTCAGCGGCAATGTTTTCTACTTTGACCGTTTTTTGGATCATAATGGCGACGGATTTGCCGATATCACCAAACGCAAACGCGTGGCTCTTTTTAACCGGTGGAGCTTCGACCGTGCTGATAACCGTGCTTTTAACCTGGCGTGGAAGTACTACTTTGAAGACCGGATGGGAGGTGTTGAAAGATACGGAAAGGCACATCGGGGCAGTGATACGATTTATGGAGAGGCCGTTGAAACCAACCGTTTTGAGCTTCTCGGATCGTATCAGTTGCCTGTACAGGGAGAACATCTGCGTGCCGACTTCTCCTACAGCTACCATGATCAGAACAGCTATTACGGCGACTATCGCTATTCTGCAGATCAGGAGATATTCTTTACCAATTTGGTGTGGGATAAGCAGTTCAGCGCCACCCGCCAGCTGCTGGCTGGTGGTACATTCCGATACGACAAATTGAATCAGACGTTTGACGAACAGCGTCTTGAAGATGGTTCTGAAGACTATCGTTTTATCCCCGGCCTGTTCGCTC
>CALJMB010000372.1 GCA_937982515.1 uncultured Balneolaceae bacterium | reverse complement strand
CTCTATTTTAGCGGGTTCACTTTCCATTCCCAATATTTGAGTACTGCTGTTTTGGGACCAATATCCCGAACCGGCCTGGATTTCTCTCCGCGGGCCCTTTTCGCCAGATACGTAGACAAGGCGTACACTCGCTCCTATGGCTGTTTGATTAGAGAGCGGACCTTCCAGACGGATACGCAGGCCGCGTTTTTCGGTCTGATTTTCGTACAGCACGGTAGCCGCGCCATTTTGAGTGACAACAAGGTCTGTTCTGCCATCCCCGTTGAAGTCCGAAAACGCAGCTCCTCTTTGTTGTCCGTATACTTTAATCCCACTCTTCTGACCCGACACCGATTCAAAGCTTCCTTTTCCATCGCCTTTCAGCAACAGCCCCCGTCCCCCGTCCAGGCGGGGTTCTTTGGGCCGGCCGGCAAAGGTATTTTGACTCAAAAAGACATCTTCATGGCCATCGTTGTCAAAATCAGCTATAACAGCAGCAAATGCAGCAGAAAGCTGAGCACTGCCTGGCAAAGGAGTACCCACATATCCATTTTCTGTATTAATAAAAAGCATGTGCTGCAGCGTGTTTATCTTCTTGTAGGGAACCTCCCTGAAATCGCGGTTAAATATATCCTCGAGAGTGGAATTCGCATATTCTCTGTGAGAGGCAACGTTTTGTAGCAGAGTTGGAACGGAATCAAACTCATATAGCCTCCTTCTGGGAACATAAGATCCCGCAACCAGGTCATAATATGCTTCCACGATATCGAGGCGTCCGTCACCATTGAAGTCATCGTAATACATTCTCAGGGAATAGCCTTCGTTAAGCTGGTATGGGCTATTGAGGCCCAGATTAGTGGCTATGATATCCGGCCTGCCGTCGTTATTGAAATCACCGGTGGCTATACCGTTCCACCAGCCTGAATATGCTGACAGCCCGGCTGTTTCTGTAACATCTATAAAGTTTCCCTGATCGTTACGGTAAAGCCTGAGCGTACCCCATTCAAGGCTTAACAGGAGGTCCTGATCTCCATCCTGGTCATAATCGGTAAATACGGCACCGGTTACCAACCCAAGCCCTCTTAGCTTCCGGGAATTAATTTCATCGAGAATAAACCGCCCATTTTCATTTTTGAACAGCCTGGAATCAGCGTTTTGAGGATACCGGCCGGGGACAAACCTTCCTCCTACAAACAGATCTATACTTCCGTCTCCGTTATAGTCGGCAGCGGCTAACGGACCTGTAGTGGATAGTATGCCGGGAAGGCCGGTAACTTCAACACTTTGGTCTTGCCCTATACTGTAGTACAGAGCTGAGGGAACATTGGGATTTCCCTGCTCATAGTTCGCACTGCCTGCTATTATAATGGTACGGTCATTTTCCACCCACCCCAAAATTGTGGTTTGGTCGCCCGGCGAGGAATCGGTTAAGCCCTCCAGTAAACGAGATTTAAGCCGTCCCTCTCCCACATTTTCATATACAGCAGCCCGGCCGTCTTTGCCTGTGGCGATGAACAAATCGTCCTTCCCATCTCGGTCAAAATCAATCCAGGCCACTCCGGGCCCTTGTTGGCTTAGTTTAAAAGGAAGAAGCGGCCGTACTTTAAAATCATCGTAGTTATTCTCATGATGCAAATGATCAATCTTCCCAGATACATCTTTAAATATATGGTGAAACGCCGATTCGTCTCGTCCCGCTGGTGGATTGAACAAAGCGGCGCCTTGCTGTACGTCTGTGTCAGAAATGCTAACAGCAGTCTGGTCTATGTTATAGATTCTGTTCGATTTCACGCTGTCAATCCTGGTTTGGCTCCTATCCGGCCAGATTATTTTCAGTATGTGGTTTAAATTCCCGGGATCAGCGGCAAAGGATATCATCGGATCAGAATCTGAGAGGTAGTCGCCGGCTTCTGCTATCTCTTTTGTTTGTACGACAGGCCCACCCGACAATTCAACCACCGCCCCGACGGCTCCGGTGTTGGGCGCCTTTCCTTTCAACCGAACAGCAATGCGCGGAGCCGTCCCCGTATTTTGATAGATGCCCGCCGGCTTGTTAAGTCTGTTTATGATTATGTCCAAATCGCCGTCATTGTCAAGGTCGGCTACAGCCATTCCATGAGAAACATCGATCCCGGCAAATCCCCATGCTTCACTCCGGTCGGTGAAGCTCAGATTTCCATTATTTTGGAAGGCTTTATTTGGCAGCTCAAGTGTCGGGTATTCCAGTATGCCGCTACTCACCTGTTGCAGGCTATTCGTTCGTTCTTCCATCCTGATCTGAGTGTCCAGATCCTGATAATCATAGCCGTGGCCGGTGGTGATCAACAGATCTTCATATCCATCCAGGTCTACATCCAGAAACCGGGTTGCCCATGACCACTCTGTGGCCTGGAGCCCGCTGTAATAGGATATCTCGGCATAGGTGTTGTCGCCCCGGTTCAGATACAGTGAATTGCGGTTATACTGAGGCCGGCCATCCATTCCTTCCAGATGATCTGAAAGCTGACGCATCCGTCGCTGGTGAACCTGGCTGAGCATTTCTGTAACAAAGATGTCTGTTGTCCCGTCCCGGTTTATATCCGAGAAATCCACTCCCATAGAAGAAAAGCTGTAGTTTCGGATAACATGCTCTTCGGTTGAGCTGAACGTGCCGTCTCCCCGGTTAATCCATACGCGGTCGGGCGTCCAAAAGTCATTACACACGTACAGGTCCGGAAAACCGTCCCCATTCAAATCCTGGAATTTGGCAGTGAGTCCCCAGTCCCGATCCAGTCCGGCCGGGGTACCGTCGGCGTTGAAGAAGTACTCTTCCGGGGTAACCCGTGTAAAGCGGCCGGTCCCATCGTTGAGATATAGCTGATCCGGCTCACCGTATTCGTTTCTGTAGATCTGCCCCCCTTCGGTATGGATAATACCATAATGTTCATCAAAGGGAGGCACCAGTGTGTAAGAATCTCCTGCAACTCTGACCGTTCTGTTCAGGCTCAGCTCCCGGGG
>CALJMB010000371.1 GCA_937982515.1 uncultured Balneolaceae bacterium | reverse complement strand
ACCAGCACCATGAACATAGCCATAATCGGAGGAGGAATTATCGGCCTGGCCCTCGGATGGCAGCTCAGCCGCAGGGGAGCGAAGGTTACAATCTACGAACGAGGTGAGGCCGGACAGCAGGCCAGCCGCGCAGCTGCGGGAATGCTGGCTCCTTATGCCGAGGTAGGTTTTGAGGAGATAGAGCTGATGAAGCTGGGCCGGGAAAGCCTGCGCCTCTATCCCCGTTTTTTGGGCGAACTCTCTGAAGATGCTCCTCATGTACCGAAATTCGACCAGTGCGGAACACTATTGATAGGCACGGACCGGGACGATACCGAGTACCTGAGGCGGCTGTACGCATTCAGGGAAAAGCTGGAACTAACGGTACAGCTGATCACAGGCACAGAGGCCCGGGAACGCGAACCGCTGCTCTCACCCCGGGTGGTATCGGCTGTGTGGCTCCCGGACGATGCCCAGATCGATAACCGCCAGCTGATTCAAAGCCTGAAGCAGGCATTTTTGGCCTGCGGGGGACGTTTAAAAGAACACAGCCTGGTAGAAGAGGTAACGTGTTCGGGCAGAGCAGCCAAGGGAATCCTCACGGAATCCGGGCGTTTTGAATGCGATGCGGTTGTGGTAGCCGCAGGCAGCTGGTCGGGGCAGATTGCAGGGATCCCCGGCCCATCCGTTCAGCCGGTCCGCCCCGTAAAGGGACAAATCATCACACTGCAGAAAACAGGCGAGTGCGATTTGCAGGGCATCGTCCGTTCCCCGCGCATGTATCTCGTCCCCAAAGAAGACGGAACCATCCGTCTGGGGGCTACCAGCGAGGAAAAGGGGTTCGATACCGTACCTACTGCCGGCGGGGTAAAAGAGCTGCTGGAAGAGAGCTGGGAAGCTGTTCCCTCTATCTACGATCTGCCGCTGATGGAGATTACAGCCGGCTTACGTCCCGCCAGCCGCGACCATATGCCGGTTATAGGGCAATCTGAAACAGAAGGACTGTATTACGCCACAGGACACTATCGCCACGGAATTCTTTTAACCCCGGCAACCGTTTATGCATTGACAGATGAGATACTGAATCGCGACATACCGAATATATTGCATCCGTTCCGCCCGAACCGTTTCCAGAAGAACCGTAAACAACGCGCATAAAGGCCGCGGATCTGCCAGTTGTCGGACACGTTCTGCGCGGGTTGAACGGATGCATACAGCAGATATCTGTAGGGGCGTATCGCCATACGCCCCGGGAAGGGCGGGGGACAAGCCCTTAGCCCGGCTTTGTTAAGGGGGAAGGATCCCTTCTCCCCTTGAGGGGAGATGATCGAATGAGCCGTTCCTCATTCGATCTGAGGGGTGTTCTGGCACGTATATAACAGAATTGAATTACACAACAGGTCATCAAAACTAACACTTAACAACTTGCATCATGAACGTAAAAATCAACGGTGAAGAGATCACAACAGAAGCGGTAACGATTCATGAGCTGATCAGCCGGCAGAATATGAAAGGCGGAGACAAGGGAGTAGCCATCGCCATTAACGGTACGGTTGTTCCCAAAGAACGCTGGCACGAGCACCATCTCAGCGAGGCCGATGTCATAGAGATTGTGCGCGCCACCCAGGGCGGGTAGCCATCCGGAGCCTGCCGTCTCCGTGCGACGGAGCACGTAATCTCCGGGGTACGGAGCACGTAATCTCGGAGGTACGGAGATCATAATCTCCGAGGCACGGAGATTATGTGCTCGGAAGGATGGAGACCATAATCTTGGAAGGACGGAGATTACAATCTCCGTCCGAAGGAGCTTACAGCGGCCTCTAAACGGCGTTTTTTAGGGGGCACGGGGGCTCCGAAATAACCCTTACAGGGTTCCGAACCCTGTAAGGGTTATTTCCGAAGAGGGAGCATTAAAAGTGCCTTATACCGAACTCATGTAATCGAATTTCTTAATCCACACCTATGGAACCACTGAAAATAGCAGACAAAACCTTTAACTCACGCCTGCTCATAGGCAGCGCGCGTTTTCCGGATCCGGAAACCATGCGCCGGGCGCTGAAAGCCGGCGGAACAGAGCTGGTTACGGTAGCCATACGCCGGGCGAACCTCGATCTTGACGGCGGCGAAAATATCCTGAAGTACCTGGAAGAGGATAACTACTTTATCATTCCCAACACAGCCGGCTGTTATACGGCTAAGGAGGCTGTACTCACCGCGCAGCTTGGCCGCGAAGCGTTGGGAACGGATTGGGTGAAACTGGAAGTAATTGGCGACGACGAGACGTTATTCCCCGATGTACCCGAATTACTGAAGGCGGCCGAACAGCTGCTTTTGGAAGGATTTACCGTGCTGCCCTATGCCAATGACGACCCCATCACCTGCCGGAAGCTGGCCGATATGGGCTGCGCGGCCGTCATGCCTCTGGGGGCGCCCATAGGCTCGGGAATGGGCATTCGAAACCCCTACAACCTGCAGATCATCCGCGAGCAGGTGGATGTGCCCGTTATCGTTGACGCGGGAGTGGGCACGGCATCGGATGCGGCCATCGCCATGGAGCTGGGTATGGATGCCGTGCTGATGAACAGCGCCATCTCGCAGGCCGAGCACCCGGTATCGATGGCAGAGGCTATGAAGCTGGCCGTTCAGGCGGGACGGCTGGCGTACGAATCCGGCCGGATACCACGGAGGCTCTACGCCAAGGCATCCAGCCCTATGGAGGGCCGCATTGAGGTGCCGCGGAGCAGTCCCGATGTATAAGCCGGAGTTCAGATATTACCTCATCACCGACCGGAAGCAGAGCACCCGGCGCACGCTTGTGGAAGCTGTGGCGGAGGCGTGCCGGCAGGGCATTCGCGCGGTTCAGCTCCGGGAGAAGGGGCTGCCCGGGAGGGAGCTGTACGAACTGGCGGATGAAGTGCGCACCATCACATTAAGGTATCATGCCAGGCTGTTCATCAATGAACGGGTTGATGTTGCCCTTGCCGTCGGTGCCGATGGAGTACATTGTCCCGAGTCCGGGCTGGCGCCCGCGGCTGTTCGCCGGCTGAGTTCAAATCTGCTGATCGGAGCAAGTACGCATTCACTGAAAGCGGCTGAACAGGCGGCAGCCGGCGGGGCCGATTTTCTGCTCTTCGGACCGGTATATCAGACCCCCTCAAAAATGAAGTATGGAGATCCGCAGGGAATCAGCCGGCTGAAGGCGGTGGCCGGTGCGGTTTCCATTCCGGTCTATGCCGTAGGAGGGATTACCCCGGAACGTGCCCGGCCCTGCCTGGAAGCCGGCGCTTACGGGGTGGCAGGTATTTCATCTCTGCTCCAGGCCGAATCGATCGGGCAAAGAGCGCAGGAGTGGAAACGGGTGCTGGGCGGATTGTGATTCCGTATCGCCCAGCAGCGGGATAAACTACCGAATACGCAATATACACTCTGTCAGGCTGATCGTTTAATCCTCAATACACAAACTATGACCAAAAAATTACGCGGTGTTTATCTCATCACCGATACCCGCATACAACAGCGATTCTCTCATAAAGAGCTGACCCGCCAGGCCGTACAGGCGGGCGTGCGGATGGTACAGTTCCGCGATAAAGACGCCCCGGCGGCTGAGGCGCTGAACCATGTGCGGGGCATGGCTGAAGAGACGGCGGGTTCAGACACGATTCTTATCGTTAATGACCGCCCGGATCTTGTTCTGGCCGGCGGGGCGGACGGGGTGCACCTGGGCCGGGACGACCTCCCTATACCTGTAGCCCGGCGGCTATTGGGCGGCATGATTATAGGCGGAACCTCATCCGCGGTAGAGGAAGCCGTGCAGGTAGAGCGCGAAGGAGCGGATTACGTTGCTCTGGGACATATCTTCGAAACCCGTACCAAGCACAAACCCTATGTCCCCCGCGGACTGGATATCCTCAAACAGGTACGCCAGGCCGTATCTGTACCGGTGGTGGCGATAGGGGGCATCACACTGTTAAATGCGCCACAGGTTATTGAAGCCGGAGCGGATATGATCGCCGTTTCCTCGGCCATCTGCAAAGCAGACGACCCCGAGAAAGCCGCCCGCCTGCTTGTGGATTTATTCCGGTAGCAGAGCCTGCCGCATGCATAAAGCCTGCCATCCCGGGCGGAAGCTTTCTATTTGGGGAAAGCCACGCTTCTGGCCTCCGATCGTTGTAACTATCTACACCTATAGCAGCCTGCTATAGCGGCCATAGTACCTTGCTATGGCGCCTATAGTAGCTTACTATAGAACTCATAGTAGCTTACTACAGAACTCATAGCAGCTTACTATAGCGCCCATAGTAGCCTGCTATAGAGCTCATAGTAACCTGCTATAAATGCCATAGATATAGAATCATCGTGGCCCGAAGCAGAAAAAAGAGCCTGAGAGGGTGTGCCGGGAAAGAAGCGCCTGCTCCCCCGGAATGCAGAAGGGGAGACGCCGTGCCCCTGTAGCGGGCCTCCTTCGCATCGGGGGGATGCTTAGACTCAAGATCGCGGGTCCCCCGGCTTCACCTTGATTCCGGCGGCTGCTTTCTATATTCTTAATTGCCTTAATCAACAGCAAGAAACAGACTTATCGACTATGAGCAGATCAATCAGCAGAAAAGCGTTCCTTTCCAGAAGCGCCGTTGCGGCTGCCGGCGCTGCACTGCCGGGCGGAGCCATGTTACGGGATAATCACCTGCGGGAGCATTACTTTCGTATCACGGTAGTAGACGAGCAGACCGGCCGGGGGGTGCCGATGGTGGAGCTGGTAACCGAAAATAACATTTGCCACATTACCGACAGCAACGGCGTCATTGCTTTTTATGAACCGGGACTGATGGAGCAGGAAGTTTTCTTTTACATCCAAAGCCACGGGTACGAATATCCGGCTGACGGGTTCGGTTACCGGGGGGCAAGGCTATATACGGAACCGGGCAAAAGCGCGCAGCTGAAGGTGAAGAGAGTGAACATCGCCGAACGCTTGTACCGGTTAACCGGGCAGGGGATCTACCGGGACAGCGTTCTCCTCGGGCTCGACGTTCCCATTGAAGAACCCTTGCTGAACAGTAAGGTCATGGGTCAGGACAGCGCGCTCGCTCTGCCATACCGGGATCAGATCTACTGGTTCTTTGGCGATACGACCAGGCCCGCCTACCCGCTGGGCAACTTCCGCACTTCGGGTGCAACCTCCCTGTTGCCGGGAAAAGGAGGGCTGGATCCGGCCGGGGGCGTTAATCTCAGGTACTTCGTGGACGACAACGGGTTCAGCCGGGCCATGATTCCCCTGGAAGGGCCGGGAGTCGTCTGGCTGGATGGTCTTTTGACTGTGAAAGACAAGGATGGGCGGGAGCGCATGATGGGGCGGTACGAGCGGCTGGAAAATCTGAATAAACCCCGGCTGGAGCAGGGATTGGTGGTCTTCAACGACTCAACCCAAACGTTCGAGCGGGTTAAGGAGTTTGACCGGGAGAGCAGGCTTCATCCGCAGGGATGGTCGACATTCACCCGGGTGGATCAGGGCACTACCTACCTGTACTTCCCCCATCCGTATCCAAACCTGCGCGTTCCCGCTACGCCGGATGCCATCAAAGATCCTGCGCGCTACGAAGCGTACACTCCGCTCGCACCGGGAAGCCGCTATCAGGGCACAGACAGTAAACTCGATCGCACCGGCGATGGCGTGTTGCGCTGGGGGTGGAAACGGGATACCGATCCGATTATCCCTTCCGAGCAGCATTCATTGGTTGAAGCCGGTAAGATGAAGGCGGAGGAATCGCCGTTTCGGACGGTGGATACCGACAGCGGAGAGCCGGTTATAGCCCACAGAGGAACGGTCTGCTGGAACGAATTCCGCAAGTGCTGGGTGATGATCTTTGGCCAGATATTTGGCACATCTCTTCTCGGAGAGATCTGGTATGCCGAAGCCCCGGCGCCGGAAGGGCCGTGGACCCGCGCCAAAAAGATTGTTACTCACAATCAATACACCTTCTACAATCCCATTCATCACCCCTTTTTCGACCAGAAAGGCGGCCGCTTTATCTATTTTCAGGGCACCTACACAAATTCGTTCAGCGGTAATGAAGAACAAACGCCCTACTACGATTACAACCAGGTTATGTACCGGCTGGATCTTGCCGACGAACGGCTTCGAATGTAAAGGAGTAAAATTGAGGTACACATAGCGGGTATCATAAGCCGGTATTGTAACTGCAAAGCAGGTATAGTATTATTTAGCCACAGATCTGTGGCTAACTGCCTTGCCAATATTGTTACACAGAGGTTCGCGGAGAAGGCGCTGAGTTGCACGGAGAGCTCTGTGTAGCTCTGCATTTCCTCTGCGATACTCTGTGGTACGGCACAGGATCTTTATTCTTCTAAATATTAACTGCCATGATCTACGAGTTTTTAAAACGTTCTCCACAATATGACGGCTCCGTATTCGTAGCACCCAGTGCGGATATCATTGGCGATGTGGCCCTCGGCCGGGAGAGCAGCGTCTGGTTCAACGTAACCATCCGGGGCGACGTCAACTGGATCAGGATTGGCGAGCGCTCCAACATACAGGATAACACGTGCATCCATGTGATGAACCAGACCGGCCCGACCCGCATCGGCAACGAAGTTACGGTTGGCCACAGCGCTATGATTCACGGCTGTACCATTCACGACCGGGTGCTGGTTGGCATCCACGCCACCGTACTGGATAAGGCCGTCATCGAGCCGGATGTCATCGTAGCCGCCGGGAGCCTGGTACCGCCGGGCAAAACGCTGGAATCAGGTTACCTCTATATGGGTTCACCCGTAAAGCAGGTCCGCAAACTAAGCGATGAAGAGCGCGCTTCCATCAAAGAGCACGCCGACAATTACGTAACGTACGCCCGCGCTTACCAGCAGAAAGACACCTACGAAGAGAATCCCTTTTATACCCCAGAATGAAATAGGAATCAGGAATGTAGCATTCCTGATTCCCCCATTCCTAATTCCCCATGTCCGGAATCTACCTCCATATTCCCTTTTGCAAGCAGGCTTGTTCCTACTGCGATTTCTACTTTGTAACCCGCACGTCCGAGCAGGAGCGTTTTGTAGATAAGCTCACAGAAGAAATTCGAAGCTACGCAGATACTCCCTATGCCGGAGAGCCGGTGCAGACGGTTTACTTCGGGGGAGGCACTCCTTCTCTGCTGGAACCCGCCCAGGTTGAACGCATACTGGAGGCGCTCCGGTCCACTTTCAATCTTCAGCTGCAGGAGCTTACCCTGGAGATGAATCCCGATGATGTGCGGGCTGATTATCTCCGTGCGCTGCGGTCGCTGGGCGTTGACCGGGCGAGTATGGGCGTGCAGACCTTCAACCCGGATCTGCTGAAATTTATGAACCGGGCACATACCCGGGAAGAAGCCCTGCAGTGCCTGGAGTTACTGAGCAGAGCCGGTTTTGACACCTTTACCGTTGATCTCATTTACGGCAATCCCGGGCAGTCGCCCGATGACCTGGAAGCCGATCTGGATCAGTTGCTGGCATTCGATCCGCCTCATGTCTCGGCCTATTCGCTGACGGTGGAGCCCAATACCCGGCTGGGCAAACAGGTGAGCCTGGGACGGATCGTTCCACCGGAAGATGACGCCGTCGCCGATCATTTCGACCTGGTAGCCGAACACCTGCGGGAGCATGGCATCTGCCGGTATGAGGTGAGCAACTTCAGCAAACCTGGCCACGAAGCCGTACACAACAGCAATTACTGGCGGCACTGCAACTATCTCGGGTTGGGCCCCGGCGCCCACTCTTTCTGGTGGAACGGTGTGGCGAAGCGCTGGAAAAATAAGCCCGACCTGCGCGCGTATCTGAGAGAGAACCGGGAGGCTGTTATCGATGAGGTGGAAGAACTCTCTCTGCACGAACTTGCCGAAGAGCGCATTATGCTGGCCCTGAGAACCCGGGAGGGGTTGTCTGTAGATGAGCTGAAGCAGAAGTATCACTATTCTGTAAACGAGCGTCAGCGAGAGTATTTAGAAAGGAGCCGGCATGAAGGCACACTGAGCTTTGATGACCGCATTGTACTGACCGGCGAGGGCATCCGGATTGCGGATGCTGTAATTTTAGATCTGATAACCTTGCATGGATAGCCTCGTGTCCAGAAAAGGCCGGGATTGAGCCCGAAGGCATTCGGGGCAGAACTTTCCTGAAAGCGTGTTGTATGAATAAGCATCCGGCGATGTAAGCCACTAAAACATAACATATTTGTGTTTTCGTGTTTTAGTGGCTATAACAATAAGGACGCCGATGCAAATATTGCCGCACGAATCAAAAGAGCCGCAACCGCTTAGTGCACTGTACATATGAAAAAGAGCCTGAAAGCATTCATGAGGGGCATCATCGATTACGCCGGCCTGTTCCCGCCCGCCCGGCTTCCGCTGGATGCGGCTATTCATAACTTTATACAGTACCGGCAGGAAAGCGACTCATGGATGCTTTCCCGGTTTATCATTCCGGCCTCCCGGCTGGAGGAGCTGGAAGCTTACCGGGAGGCATTATCCGCCGGAGAGGAACCGTTCAGGTTTTCTGTGCTGGGTGAGACAAGCGAAGCCGCAGATGGTTTTGCCGGTAAGGTAGAAGCGGCCCTGCAACACTGCCTGCACTTTCATGAAGCATACGGGGAACATGTTTCAACCGATGTGCTTGAAATAAAGCTGCCTGAAGAAGCCGTTCGGGCTAATGACATCGGCATGCTCGAAGAGCTGCTGGCCGATGCCGCCCGCTTAGCCGGCGCGTCTGTTCTGTTACCCGGTTATATCTTTTATGAAGTGGCACCCGGCCAGAACCGGGAAAGCGATCCGGAAACCGTTATCCGGGCTATTTCTAATCACAATAAAACGAATGCAGGCAGGTATGGTTCCTATTATCATGCCGGATTTAAGCTCCGCTGCGGCGGGGTGGAAGCCGGCGCATTTCCATCGCCGGAACAGGTGGCGTATGCTCTGAACAGAGCCCGCGACTACAAGGTGCCCGTAAAATGCACGGCAGGCCTGCATCACCCGGTACGCCACTTTGACGAGTCTCTTCAGGCAACCATGCACGGCTTCTTTAACGTGTTTGGAGGAGCCATGCTGGCGCATGCTCATAATCTTTCAGATGAAGAGCTTGAAGAAATTCTTCGCGAGGAAGATCCCGAACAGTTTGTGTTCAGTGACGAAGCATTCAGCTGGAATGGCTTGTCTGTTTCAGCGCATGAAATGGAACAACTCCGGGCAACAGCACTGATCTCTTACGGCAGCTGCAGCTTCGATGAGCCAAGAGAAGACCTCAGAGAGCTGGAGCTTTTATAAATAACCGAATCGCAGATTAAGCTGATTTAATGATTTCGCAGATTTCTTGAACAAGCTTCCAGCTTGTTATCCCCGGCACAGGCAAACTGAAAGTTTGCCTGTAAATCTGTGAAATCTGGTAAATCAGCTTAATCTGCGATTCAGAGACTATTCTTTTAATAGCCGGAAGCTTACAACTATGCACCCAACCAACGACCCCGAGCTGAAATCATTCATCAACACAGAGCCCGATTCTCACTTTCCCATCCAAAACCTCCCGTACGGTGTTTGTAGCCCCAAAGAGGGAGGTTCTGCTTTTATCTGTACGGCTATTGGCAATTATGTCCTCAACCTGGCCGAACTGGAACAGGCCGGTGTGTTCGACGGGCCAGAGCTGGATGGCAAGCGGCCGTTTTCGGAGCTTGCGCTCAATACCTTTCTGAGCATGGGCCACAAGGCGTGGATGGAGGCGCGGTCGGTGATCAGCAATCTGCTCGATGCAGACGAGCCATCCCTCCGCGACAATGAATCTCTGCGTGAACTGGTACTGATACCGATGGATAAGGTAGAAATGCTGCTGCCTGTACGTATCGGCGACTATACGGATTTCTACTCTTCCGAGCAGCACGCCCTGAATGTAGGAACGATGTTCCGGGGAGTGGAAAATGCCCTCAAACCCAATTGGCGGCACCTGCCGGTGGGATATCACGGACGGTCGAGCTCCGTGGTGGTAAGCGGAACGGATATACACCGGCCTCAGGGACAGATTCTTTCCGGGGATGGGGAGACCCCCGGGTTCCACCCAAGCGACAGGGTGGATTTTGAGCTGGAAGTGGGTTTCATCACGGGCGAAGGAAACAGGCTGGGAGAACCGATCCCCGTAAACAAGGCGCGGGAGCATATCTTTGGACTGGTATTGGTCAACGACTGGAGCGCGCGCGACATCCAGAAATGGGAGTACCAGCCCCTGGGGCCGTTTCTGGCTAAGAACTGGGCTACCTCGATCTCTCCATGGATTGTTACACTGGATGCGCTGGAGCCTTTTCGAACCGGGGGGCCGCAGCAAGACCCGAAGCCGTTGCCGTACCTGCGCTCCGACCGCGGCTGGTACGATATAGAGCTGGAGGTGTACTTGCAGGGAGAACAGATGCAGGAACCACACAGAATGGCTGCTTCCAATTACAAATACCTGTATTGGAATATGAACCAGCAGCTGGCTCACCAAACCATCACCGGATGCGATGTGCAGCCCGGTGATCTCTACGCCTCCGGAACCATCAGCGGCCCTTTGGAAGATTCCTACGGAAGCCTGCTGGAACTGAGCTGGAACGGAGAAAGGCCACTGAAATTACCAAATGGAGAGGAGCGCGCCTTCCTCCGGGACGGAGATACGGTAACCATGACCGGCTACGCCCGGGGTGATGGATACCGCATCGGGTTTGGTGAAGTGAAGGGTAAGATTCTGCCGGCTAAAGAGCTGGTCAGTGAGCAGTAAGCAATAAGCAGTGGCGGTAGGCGGAAGCGGGCTGTGTTCTACGCAAGGCGCCTCTCCCGGCAGGTGCGATGGATGGGTAGGGGCGTACCGCCGTACGCCCGGGGATGCCACGTTCTACGCAAGGCTTTAATGGCGCGAGCGTCCGCTCGTGCCTCTTCCAAGATAGGGAGGAGTGGGCGGAAACAAGCTGAATTCTTCGCAAGGCGTCTCTCCCGACAGGCCTGTCGGGAAGGGGAACAAGGGGT
>CALJMB010000370.1 GCA_937982515.1 uncultured Balneolaceae bacterium | reverse complement strand
AAATTCCGGAGCTTTTCCGTAGCATTTCCGCACCAGACCCGGACTTGCCCCGGAGCTGCCCCGGAGAAGAACCGGAGATGACCCGGGGAAGGGCCGCGGATGTAGTTTGAGAAAACCGGCCGTATTGTACATTTTACCAATTATTGGTATTTTTTAAGAAAAAGATTAAAAAATGAGTAAAAATACATCCGTATCACTCGGAAATTACTTTGACCAGTTTGTCAACAGTCAGGTTTCGGCAGGCAGATACAAGAATGTCAGTGAAGTGATCAGAGCCGGGCTTCGGCTTTTGGAAAACGAAGAAAACAAAGCAATTGTCCTAAAGAATGCTATTCAAGAAGGGTTGAACAGCCCAAGAGTTGAAAACTTTGACTTTGACGAACATCTTGCCAAACTAAAATCCGGGAAAAGATAAAATGGCTAAACTTGTATTGAGACAAGAAGCCATTAATGACCTTACCGACATTTGGGATTATACGGCATCGGCCTGGTCAGAAAGTCAAGCTGACAAATATTATGGAATGATAAAAACAGCCTGTACAGAAATTGCAATGAATTCAGCAGTTGGAAGAAGTTACGATGAAATTACTACCGGCCTGTTCGGTTATCGGGTTGGCAAACACATAATCTTTTATCAAAAGGTCTTAAATGATGAAATTGAAGTTGTAAGAATATTACACGAGCGAATGGACCTAAAGAATAGATTGGCTGAATAAAAATTATATCCGGCAGGGTATAAGCGTAATACGGACGGAACTGCTGCATTAAAATAAATTTCCTGATTGAAGAAACTCCTTTCCTGTCACAGCAATTAACCGATCATGCAGTTCGGATAAAGTTGCTTATAATCTTTGAATTCTTCCTCCAGATGAGCTGTCTGTGCATAACCGGGCCCAGAGAGTTCTGCTGTTATATCGTCGGCCGGGACGGCAAGAAAGATTTTCTCTGGAATTGACAGACAGGACTGGTTAATAGAGCCACGGATCCGCCAGGCTCTTTTTTAAGGGGGAGATGGACCGTGCCCGGCTAGCAGCTTCTCGCCTTTCCCCCTTGGAGAAGGGGGCCGGGGGGATGGGCCCCAACAGCGGCCGGGGCACCGGCACAGAGCCTGGACACTATTAAACAGAACGTAACAGCCCTGGGACACAGATGGGCATTGCTACGGCAAAGTTCCTGGAAGTTTTGGGAGCATCCGGGGGCTGGTTTACAGTTGCATATCTTCGCTGTTTAGTTGTTTAAATCCAGTTTGTCCGGGTCTTGTCTGGTATCCCAAAAAAATATTAATTCAACCACTTCCTGCTCTTTTTTACCCTGTAAAATAAACTCACTTGTTTAGCCAATACACAACGATGGATGTCTTTTTCTTTTAAATATTGATACATCATTGGAGATTTGCTGATACGATCTACTGCCTCATTAACAATATTATCAAAGGCTTCTAATTCGGAATACGACCAATGTTCATTTAAATACTGAAGAATATTAACATAAGACAGTTCGGCTTCTGGCGACCAAATAACATCGTAAGACATCACCGCAAAAATCGGTCTTTGATTTTTTTCCTCACTTGTTCGTGCGGAATTCCCTTGCCTTCATCAAGCTGTTTCTTACCTCTGTTAATAGCCTCTTTTACTTCTTCAGGCAGATCGTGCCAAAAGTCCTTTCCTTCGGTTGTTTCTTTAAGGTTTACCAAATTTTGCAGCATAGCCTGATCTTCCAGCCTGTCAATCCAGTCAATAAGCTCCTGTTTATTTGTTGCAGATGTACTCATAATATTTCTTCTGGCTTATGGTCTCATTATTAAGGTAACACATTAATGGTCTTGTGCATACGCAAAAGTCATACTTCGTGCAGAAATTTTAGCAATCACATATGGGTAGTTGTCGTGATCAGGATCTGTCGCCAAAGACCCCGGGGGACTGGAAATGGACGGATCCGACGGTATAGTTTTATCGCCGTTCCCGCCGGGCGGCACAGACACAGACCCACCAAATCTCACCCACACTTTGCGGGTCTCAGGCAGGCTGCCTCCTGTCACCATTCGCTTTCATTTCAAAAAAAGGCACATTAATACCGGCCTGCTAATAAACTTTTAAATGCTGCCGTGTCCATTATTTTTGTACCTGAGAGTGGTTCGTTGTGTGTTGTCAGTTGCCGGTTGCAGATGTGCCACAACCGACAACAACCAACGGGCCGCTGACAACAGGCCCTGGAGGTTTTGAAAACTTCCAGGGCCTGTAAAACGACCGGGATCCGGGTGCCCCTCAACTTTTTTGCGTAAATCCCTTAAGAAATTGGCCTCTCTTTCCGATAAGCATAAGGTAAGCATTAATCCAATTTCTTTAACAGCAATGAGAAACAGTCCACACCTTCAATATCAGCGCCAGGAAATTCTGAGTGCTTCACCTGAAGCGCTGGTTACCAAGCTTTATGATTACGCTATTCAGGCCTGCCACCGTAAAGACGATGAGCGGGTGGTAGAGGTTTTATCAACGCTTATTAAAGGGCTGAATTATGATTATGAGCTTTCCGGCTCCCTGTTTGAGCTGTATAAGTACTGCCAGAAGCAGGCGCGCGTAGGGAAGTTTGACGAAGTATACAATCTGTTAAAAGATATCCGGGATGCCTGGAAAGAGCATGTAGAGCCTCAGGGATCTCAAAAGAAACCAAAATCTCCTAAAGGAGGGTATGTAGTATGAGTATCAACAGTGTGAATGCGGGGAAAGGTTCTATTTATCAGAGCCAGTTCGAGGATATCATCCAAAACCTGGTTAAGCTCCAGCGGATCGACCAGCAGTTACTGGAATCTCAGAAGGTTCAGCTGAACTCTAAAATCGGCGCTCTGGACGATGTGAAGAGCAAGGTTTCGGGGCTGCTCACCATTACCAATTCGCTGTCATCCGAATTCGATAATAACATCGGCAGCCTGAAAGCGGAATCGACCAACTCAGGCCTTATACACATTCTCTCCACGGGCGAGTCGGCATCCCAGAATACGTATGACATAACGGTAGACCAGCTGGCAAAAAAGGATCTGGTGCACTCGGCTGCCTTCACTGCGGACGGTGCGGATCTTAGCTCAACCGGAACGGGCACTTTTGATATTACAGTCGGCTCCAACGGACCCGTAACGATAACGGTAGATACCACAGGCCTTACAAACAAAGAAGTGCTGGAGGCTGTCAGCCAGGAAATAAGCAATCAGCTGGGAGAACAGGTCGAGGCCGAAGTTTTTCAGGTTAACAGCACCGAGGTGCAGCTGTCTATTAAAAGCAATGCAACCGGCGAGGACCACCGCATAAGCATCGAGAATGTAAGCGGAGATTTTGACGATCCCGTCAATGGCCTGAACCTCTCAAGCTATTATGCGGCCGGCGAGCTTAACGCCAAATTTACCATCGACGGCATAGCCTTCGAGCGGTCTTCAAACCTGATAGACGACGCCATTAACGGCATCAGTTTTGAATTGAAGGGGCAGACAACCATCGCCGAGAAGATCGAGGTCAGCCATGACACGGAAGCCTCCAAAGGGGTGATCAACGATTTCATCAAGAAGTTTAATGAAATGAACTCTACCCTGAGGGCCAGAACCCATGTTGACGGGGAAACCAACCAGCGCGGTTTGCTCTACGGAGAGCGGTCTCTTCGTAACCTTACCATGGACCTTCGACAGATTGGGTTTCAACAGGTGGGAAGCCTTGACGGATCGGATTATTCCATGCTTGCGGATTTGGGAATTGAATTCCGGCAAAACGGGGAGATGTACATCGCGAATGCAGGGAAGCTGAATGAAGCCCTGGCCTCCGCGCCAGACCAGGTGCAACAGCTATTCTCCGCGAGCGATGGCATTGCCGCCCGGTTTAAGGAACGCCTCGACATGTTTATAACCGGCAACGACAGCACCCTGAGCTCACTTGAAAACAGCATCAACAGCCAGATAGACCGGTTGAACAGGCGCATAGAATCTGAAGAGAAGTATCTGGAACGATATGAAGCCCGGATACGAAAGGAATACGCGGCGCTGGAAGAGCTATATACAGTAGCACAAAGCCAGATGAACCAACTGCAGAATATGTTTATGGGCTATTACTATTAGATCCAGCTTTAAATATCCTGTGTGTAACCCTGACAGGGTTACACACAGGATACATCACTAGTTAAACTTTAACAAAGATTCCGGCCATGAATAATTTGGCAGTTCCGCAGCAGTTAGACCATCTTCTGGCAATGTCTCACAGAATTGTGGAAGAGCTAAACGAACGCGAACCCTCTGCAAATCATCTTGCAGAGTTGTATCTGGACCGCGCCCGCTGCCTGCAGCAACTGAATGAATCTTTGAATCATCCCGGCGCGGATTATTCCGACGAGGAACAGAGGGCGGCGATTCTTCCAAAACTGGACAAGCTGGCTTTGCTGGATGAGCATATCATCTCCGGCATCAGGAAGCTCAGGGAAGAGAAAGAGCAGGAACTGAACGATCTCCGAAAGGAATCCCGCTCGATCAAAAGTTATCGCCAGAATACAGCCCCTCGGTCAAACTCGTTCTTCCTGGGCCGGGAACTGGAAGGCTAGGGCGTGCCGACATTCAACACGCCCCGAAATAAGAAAAGGAACATAGCTTTAGGAGTGGCTAACCGTTATATTCTGCAATATAACTGATTATAACACATAAGATGGACCTCAATAATTTAAACGGACCTTCATTTAAACGCCCGGAACATTCCGGAAGCGTTAAAAAACAGCAGCGGACGGAAGTTCGCGTCCCTTCCGAGTCCGGAAGTTCCGGAAGCACTCCGTTTAAGAGCGACAGCGTCCACATTACACCCGGGCGTTACAGCAGCGATATTGAGTTTGCCAGAGATGTGTTTGATAAGTTAGAGTCCGCCTCAAGAAAAGAACTTATAAGCGTTAAAGCCGCGCTCTCTGAGGGAGTATACGGCAAAACCGAGGTTATAGACAACGTTGCAGATAAACTGGCTCATGCATTTGTTCTGGAGCGCCTTGCCGGACACCTTGTCCGTGAACCTGAACTATCTTCAATCGCCCATCTTCTGACGCCAGAACACCAGCATTTTCTTATTGAAAATGACGAAGCAGTTGACACTACTGTCGATCTTATATTAGAAAGTTTAAGGGACCTGTAAATAGGGTTGCTTAAACATTATATTTTTCTAATATTTCTATAAAAATAACCGGGCAGGGTTCGACGCGCTATGAAAAAGGAAATCTTATTATTGGATGATGATTCTCTTTTGCTTGATTATATGAAAGAGCATCTCACCCTGAACAACTATAATGTGCAGGCCTTCCAGTCGCCGGCAGAGGCGCTCGACGCTCTTAAACACCACGGCCATGATCTGCTGATTACCGACGTCAAGATGAATGAGATGACGGGGGATGAAGTGTTGAATTATACCCTGAAAAACCATCCTGATACGGGGGTCATTATGATCACCGGTTTCGGTAATATCGCACATTCCGTCAATGCCATACGCAAAGGAGCTTTCGACTATATCACCAAACCCTTTGACGGCGACGAACTCCTCTCCCGGATCAGGCAGTACTTTAACTTCAGAGCGTCGTCTTCATCCGCCCACCCCCAACGATTTCAGGAAGCGGATAACGGTGCCGGACAGAAAGAGCGGGCATCCGATAAAAAAGCGACAAAATCCTCATTAAAAGCAGATCCGGAGAAACGAGCACGTGTCCCCAGTGCGGTTGAATTAATCGGCGAGCATCCTAAAATCAAAAGCTTGCTCAACATGCTGCCGCAGATAGCGCCTACCAGGGCGCCGATCCTCATCCGGGGCGAAAGCGGCACGGGTAAGGAAGTATTTGCCCATCTGGTGCAGCGCCACAGCGACCGCGCCAATAAGCCCTTCATTAAAATAAACTGCGCCAATCTGCCCCGTGAGCTTGTGGAGAGCACCCTGTTTGGCCACGTCAAAGGCGCGTTTACAGGCGCTATTGAAGACCGCTGGGGAGCGTTTTACGAGGCCGACGGCGGCACGCTGCTACTGGATGAGATTACTGAAATCGATATCAGCGTACAGGCTAAGCTTCTGAGGGTGCTCCAGGAAAAAGAATTTAAACGAATCGGGAGCCAGCAAACCCATAAGGTGGATGTGCGCATTATTGCCACCACCAACCGGGAAATCGGGAAGGCCATTAAAGACGGGGTATTCCGGAAGGATCTCTATTTCCGGCTGAATGTTTTCCCTATATCCATCCCGCCTCTGAGAGAGCGCCCGGAAGATATTCCATTGCTGGCCGATTATATGTGCAGAAAGTATACGGAGGAGTACGATTTTGAGCCGAAAGAGATTTCAGACGAGCTCTACGGATATCTCAGAAACCGGGACTGGAGCGGGAATGTGCGGGAACTGGAGAATCTGATTCAGCGAGGTGTTATCATGTCGGGAGATTCGCGGCAGATAGAGGTTGCCCATCTTCAGAATAGCCTGTTCGAGAATCTGGACAATGAGCATATCGAAGATTGGTTTGATGAGATTAAGGTTATCCCTATAGAAGATATGGAGATGAAGCTCATCGAGAAGGCGCTGGAGAAGACCAACGGTAACCAGAAGGAGGCGGCTAAGCTCCTCAAAATTTCTGACCGGACCATACGGAATAAGCTGAAGAAGTAAGTGCAGAGCGCCGTACCACGGCTATCACCCTGACAGGGTTTGAAACCCTGTCAGGGTGATAGCCGCATCCGGAGACCCAGCCGCGGGTTGCGCCGGCCCGAATTCTTCTGTAGAAGCTTAGTTCTCACCGTTTACGAATTGCATTTCATGATGTCGGCCTGATGGCCCCGGCTTTTAAGCCGGGGTGGGCAAAACGGCAGGGTTTTAGCCCTTTCGGCACACTGGGAAGGGCTAAAGCCCTACGTGGGTGGGGGTGGCCTTTGATCCCCGGCCTGAAGGCCGGGGCAATTACCCTGAAGGCCGGGGCCACCGGGTGGCCTTTTTCAGGCTCTTCGGCGTTTATTATCGGTCCGTGCTCGTGTAGACCCACCCCTTTTGTTTTCCCCTTCCCGACAGGCCTGTCGGGAGAAAGACTTCTATACAGAGTATATAACAGATCTGGTGAAAGGAGCCCCCTTATGATGTGGGAAGTCTTTAATGGCGCGAGCGTCCGCTCGTGCCCCTCCCCTTATGATGTGGGAAGTCTGGAGACTTCCCACATCATAAGGGGAGGGGCCGGGTATTGCGTCTGGCATCACGCTTTTTCGGCCCAGACATTGAATTGATTGCCCTCTGCTGCTATTAGCCGGCGGGCTTTATCTACCCGGCCGGCTTTTACCAGCGTAGCCGTCCATCGCAAAAGCAGGTCTTTGTTTTTTCTGGCATTATACAGGCGTTCATACAGGTTAAACACAAAATCATGCCAGCCGTTTTCCATAAAGAGAGTGAGCGTCTCGTGCAGCTTTACCTCCATGACGCTGTCCAGCATATCCGGCAGATAGGGATTAAACAGACTGCCCAGATAGTGTTTGGCTCTCTCAAAGTCATCTGTTTCAATAGCATAGATGAGGAGCCGTTCGATGATAACCGGATTTATCTTGCCCTCCCGCTCTTCATAGAATTGCCCGTAATAGTGAAATGCCTGTTCAATTTCGTTGAGCTTAAACAACACCTCTCCCTTCAGCAGTTTTAGCTCCCCCTCCGGAAGGTGAACATCCAGGTTGGCCCGGGTCGGCTGCCGGGCATGCTGTTCATAGAGGCTCAGGCACTCGTAAGCGCCATTCCATTCGTGTATATAGCTGTTAATTTTATACATCAGCAGATAGGCCGCGCGCTGGTCGGGACATTTATCAATGGATTTCTGCACATACCGCTTGGCTTCAAACCACCGGCCTTGCTCGCTAAGCACCTCACCGAGGCTGTTATAGGCAGCTAACTCATCAAACAGAAACAATCCATCCGATTCCAGAGCTTTGAGAAAATAGCTGCAAGCCTGCTTAAAATCTTCTCTGTCGGCCTCCAAAATACCGCAGGCTAATAAGGAGAGTGGGTCTTTTGCTTCGGCAGCACTATTTTTTAACTCATCAAATGCTTCTTCGTATATCGATTGCTCTTTTTCTATCTCAAAGGACAAAAAATCAAGTTCCCATCCTTCGTTTAAAAAGGTCGGGTGTATATCCGGCAGAGCCGATCCCCGAAATATGTGTGTCTTTTTTTTGGGATTGGGGAATAACCGAATCTGATAATTTATTTTTTTGGGCATGCCCGAGCCGGCATTGGCCAGTCCTACCGCGTATGCCGTCTGTTTGTCTGGCGGCAAAGAGAGAGATAGAAGCTGATGCCAGTTACATCGCTCATCCGGTTCCAGATAGAACAGCCACCCCCCCGTACACTCTGACGCGGCGAGATTCAGCGCCTCCAGTTTACCGGCCGCGCTCTTATTGTACTCCAGATACTTGCTGCCGGAAAGCTGTTGCGTCCACTTTCCGTTCGTATCGGACGGAATGAGCCAGTACACTTCATGGAACATCTCCTCCAGTTGAGCTGCAGCAGAACCGTTTTCTTCCAGGATGTTTGCTTCGGGGCCAATAAATAAGATTACGCTGATGTCTTTTTTGGCTGTCATATTGGTGAAAAGTGATAGTAAAAGATGAAAAGTGAAAGGGCAAAGGGGGTGATTCTGCAAGCTGCCTGCCGGCTGAACCGTTCGCGCTCCTGCCGTAAGGGGCACGAGCCGTTGTCCGCGCCATT
>CALJMB010000369.1 GCA_937982515.1 uncultured Balneolaceae bacterium | reverse complement strand
AGGCAGGTTTCGAATAACAGTCCGACGGACGGGCAGGAGACATGTTGCAGAAAGCGGTCGTAAAATCCTTTGCCGTATCCGATTCGGTTGCGGTTGAGGTCTCCTCCCACCATGGGGACAATCACCAGGCCGAGGTCCTCTACGGCCACCTTCTCTCCGGTTCGGGGCTCCATAACGCCCCAGGCGTTGGGTTGCATATCCTCAAAATCATTCAGGCGCGTGTGTGTCAGGGTTCCCGATTCCGTATGCGTTATGGGAACGGCTACGTTATGTCCGGAATGGATAAGCTCTTTTATCAGGCCATGCGTGTTGACTTCTCTCCTGTTATTCATAGAGATGTAGCAGTGAACAGTCCGGGCGTTGATGACCTCGGGAAGCCTCAGAAGCCGCCTGACGATTCTCTCTGATCTCTCCAGGTATTCCTCCTCCGGGATCCGGCTTCTCCGGTTCAGCAGTTCTCTGCGGATTTTTTCTTTCTGGATTTTGGTTTGCATGGATTTCCTGTAGAGACACGACATGTCGTGTCTCTACACATGTCGTGTCTCTACGGCGATTAAATATAGATCAGCTTGTGTTCCCTGAATGATTCATCATCATCCAATTGCTTCAGGATACGGTCCCAAATATCGGTTCCGTATTTATTCATGTAGTAGATCGTTGCGATATTGCGTTCCTGAAGGCCGCCGGGAAAGAGCTGAGATTTAATCCTGCGAATGCGGTTAAGCTGAATCTGCTCTTGCTTTTTCACCGCCCGGTAGACTTTATTTTCAAGCTTGTCGAGTTCTTTCAGGTACACAGTTGTGGCTTTTCCGGCAGCGCCCTTCAGGGTGGGATCTATAGCCATTATTTTCTCTGTTTCGGGGGCGGCCAGCTCTTCGATCTTATGTTTCCATTCGGAGAAGACCGCTTCGATATCCAGCTGTTCCGTTCTGTCTACGAATTCGGTTTCCAGGTCTTCGATCCGTTTGTCGTACTCATGAATTTCAAAAGGAAGCTCCTGTGCAATGCGGTCAATGGCGGGTTCAATGACCGTGGCGCTCATACGGGGGAAGATTACCGGCATGGAAGAGTCAAAAAACCGGTACATCGTTTTCATTTGTCCATAGTAAGCGATCTCTCCCGGGCCGGCTACATATCCGAGCGTGGGCAGCAATTTATCTTGTAATACGGGTCGCAAGAATACATTGGGTGAAAAGCGTTCGGGATACTGATCGATTTCCTCCAGCAGCTCTTGTGTCTGCCAGTGTTGCCCGGTATCGGTTTTCCAGTGTGTTCCGTTCCGGATTATTTTCACCCGCCCCGGCTCATCCAGGTAAAACAGATTGGAATCGTATAAAGTAGCCTGTTGGCGGAATTGAATTTTTATTTTAGCCGACTGCCGCTCGAGTGCATCCCGGATTTCATCGGCAGACTCGATCGCTGTTTTCAGCCAGCTGCCGGCCAGTTTTTTGACGGGCCTGGTATTGCTTCCGGCCAGTACCAGCCCGTGGCCTGAAAACAGTTTTGCGATAAAGTTTCCAAAAGCCTGGTCGAAGCGGACGCCGGGGTGAAAGCAGGCATCCAGCATTTCCCACAGCTTATCGGTGAAGTCTGTCCCGGGCATGGCTTCCCTGGCTTCTTTCCTGATATGTGCCAGGTCTTCAGGAAGCACCAGTTCCGAAACGGGCGGGCGGTAGTTGTGAAGCCCCGGCAGCGCAGCCGTTCGCATCTTGTTGCCATCCAGCAGCGTAATGCTGTTTACCTCTTCGTAGTCGTGATCTTCATCAGCCAGCCAAAATACCGGAATTACCGGCCGGTTCAGCTTCTTCTCCCACGCCTGTGCCAGGTGTACGGCCGTCAGTGTCTTGTAGGCCGTATATGCGGGGCCTCCGTACACGCCGAGTTGCTGGCCTGTAACAATAGCCAGTGATTGCTTATCCTCAAAACGTTTGATATTGGCAAAAGCGGCATCTGTTGTATCGAAACGCTGATTAAAGTCTGTCAACAATTCAACAATGCTGCTTCGGTCGAAGGAACATAAAACCTGGTCGGCTTTCGCCTTTACGGCCTGGAAATCAAAAGGATTGGTCTCATAAAAATCCCCAAGTGTGGAAAAATTATCGAGATACGTTTTGTAGAGGTCCGAAAAAGGAAGCTTTTTAAACGGATAATTTTTTATCTGCAATCGATTATCCTTTTAATTTCTTTATTTCATCCCTGATACGGGCGGCTTTTTCATAATTTTCTGTTTCAATGGCCGTTTGCAGTTCGCTTTCCAGTTGCTCTATTTGACTCATTTCTCTGGGCTGGGTTTTCCTCCTTGAAGAAGAGACGGCAGACGGTTCTTCCTCTTCTACCTCAGAGACGATTCCCGCCTCATCCAGAATTTCCCCCGATACATAAATAGGCGCGTTGAAACGGACAGCCAGCGCTATGGCGTCGCTGGGCCGGGCGTCCTGCGTGATTTCCTCTCCGTTTTTTTGGTAGATAATCTGGGCGAAAAACGTTCCTTCGCTGAGATCGTTAATAAAAACCTGTTGGATTTCCGCTCCAAATGTTTGAATCACATTCTTCAGGAGATCGTGCGTCATAGGCCGGGGAGGCTTGATGTGTTCTAATTCCAGCGCTATGGCCTGGGCTTCGAATGTTCCTATGATAATAGGGAGCCGGCGGCTTCCTTCCAGTTCATTTAATATTAATGCATAAGCGCCTCCGCTGCTTGGGCTGGTCGAGAGGCCTAATATGTCCATTTTTATTTTACTCAATGGTCACCTTCGGTTTTGTTCGATGGCTGTTTGTTACCGGTTCTTAAATTTACTGATTTTTATGGTAGACTTAAACTACTTAACATGACTAAATAAACGCAGTTAAAATAATTATCGTTTACGGTTTAAGAGCCGGTTCCGCAGATTGTAGCAGGTACCAGGCTCAGATCCCCAGAGTTTTGAAAACATGTACCTGTTCACTCCTCCCCCTCAAGAGAGAGCGGCTACGTTCTTCTCAGGTATATTAGGCATAGCGCGAACGTCCGTTCGTGCTCTTGGCCGAAGGGGCACGAGCGGCTGCCCGCGCCATTCAATAAGTCCCCTTCAGGGGATTTAGGGGTGAACCCGCATCCGCAAGCACGTGTGAAGGTGTGAACCGGCTACCCAGGTCCATCCACCCAAGCCGTTGGTTCTGAGGCCTCGCCTCGTTTACCCCCCTCGGTCCCCCTAAAGGGGGAAGGGGTGGTACGTTCTTCATACACTGCCGCCCAATAATGTCATCCCGGGGAGTGGGTTGTGCGGCAAAGGATCTCAAGCGTTGTTAAGCTTTGCGCCGGAGGTAAGGCCATAGCCTCTGTTGCATTTGAGATCCCTCACCCCCAAGCCCAGGGGATTCGGGATGACATAATTGAGTGCCTTAAGCAGAACTTAACAGCCCTATCCTAAAGGGGGGAGGGCGGCCCGGTTCTTCCAGGTTATAGCGCGAACCCGGTATAGCGTGAACGTCCGCTCGTGCTATAGCCGGCAGTGGCACGAGCGGACGCCCGCGCCAATGAATTCTGAATTCCGAATTCAGGAGTCAGAATTCAGGAGGGGGTAGAAGCGTTGGAAAAGGCCGCCCGCCCTACAATTCTACAATTCTACACCCGGGCGCGACCCGTCTCCCCGGATCCTGCCCACTGCCACTGCCCACTGTTCCCCGCCCCGCCGAACCCACCCCTTGTTCCCCTCCCCGG
>CALJMB010000368.1 GCA_937982515.1 uncultured Balneolaceae bacterium | reverse complement strand
TAGCCATCCCTATTGCCTGGTACGCGATGCACCAGTGGCTGCAAGATTTTGCCTATCGTATCGAACTCGGCCCCGGCATCTTTGTCCTGGCTGGCGGGGCAGCGTTTTTGATAGCGCTGCTGACGGTCAGCTGGCAGAGTATCCGTGCGGCGCTGGCCAACCCGGTAGAGAGTCTGCGGAGTGAATGACAGGGCAGGGCGCAGAGTGCAAAGAGCATAGCGTGGGAGTGAGTTGGATTTACGCTTTGCACCATGCCCTGTGCGCTTTGCCATCGACCACTAACCACACACAACGAACAGCCTTCACCACTCCTCCGGGCGGTACTCCCGCGGGGTTTTGTCAGCCAGCCGGTGAAAAGCAAAATAACCGAATTGGGTGGCGCCATATGGTTCCGCTATTTCGCCATCGGAATCGACCGTTATCGGGCGTTCATTCAGTTCAAGGTAAGAGGTTTGTGAACCGGAAGGGGTTGCCTGGCCATGACGAGACGCCCAGCGTATGTAACGCCTGCCTTCCTCTGCCTGAGTATAAACAATCTCCAGTCGCCCGAAAAAGTTAACTTGGTAGAGATAATTCTCGTCTCCTTCCCGGATAAGGCGACTGGCCGTGGTGCGGAACCGGTCATGGGGAGAAATTCCGTGGACATCCCGGGGGAGGCGGTGGAGGATGAATCCCTCCTCTTCCACGCTGTCCTGAAGAAGGGCAAGCAGCAAGTGGCGGAGGGAGCCGAAAAACGCATCCCTGCGGTTCTGCTTCCAATAGGCTGCCTGCGCAGAATCGATCGGCGTCATTTCGGAGAAGAGCGGCTCTCCATCCCACCGCGTCCGCGTGCCGGTATGATTAAATTCATCCAGATAATAGGTAATGTGATAGCCCAGAGCATGATTATCGATTTGCAGCGGAGCCAGGGCTTCTGCGGTGAAACGCCCCCACCAGCGGGTTTCGAACCGGAGCACTTCCGGATTGAGGATGATTACGGAGTCGGCTCGTTCCGACTCACCAATAAAAAGGCGGGTAAAACGCTCCAGATGTTTCTCCCATCGCTCATCCAGATTGCCGACATAAATTTCATCCATCTTATAAACTACAGGCTCCAGCTCCGCGTCTACTTTTTTAAACTCTCCCGATCCAAAGGCGATGTCTATCGGCGTTCGGTCATAACCGATCATGGAAACAACAAGCCGGTATACCCCGGGCATGGGATGGCTGAGCCGGAAGCGTCCGAATGGATCTGTGACGGTTCCACTCTTGGTATCGGCAAGAAATACATGAGCGCCCTGCAGAGGTTCTCCCGTTTGGGCATCCGTAACCCTCCCCTCGATTACGGTCTGGGCCTGTAACAGATCCACCCTTGCTATAACCAACAGGCTGAACAGTAGTGATATAATAAAAGACCGGCGCATAATGTTCTCTCTCTTCTGTGGACTATATACTAACATCAATTCATATACCTAATTTAATGTTGTCCTGAAGAATATCAAGCGGTAAATGGTGCATAATGTTGAATTTTGGATGTATAGGAATGTAGTAGGCCGGAGTATGTGTCGGTCCACCGGTTAAATGAGCGGACGAGTATATCCTGCCCATCATGTGCGAGCCGTAGCGAGACGCATAGCGCATGGCATTAGAATGATTCAGGTTGTACGCTATGCGTTATGCTCTTTGCCAACAACTGGCCTCCAACTACATCCAACACACTATACACCACCTTTACCTTTCACTTCTCATCTCCCCATAAAGAAACAAAACTCCACCCACAGAGGTTAAATTGTACCCACGACCAATCAAACTAAAAAGAGACAGCGCTTCTACAGACGCGTTCAGAACACATAAAGAGTACGCTATTATGGCCGCACAAGACCTAAAAGAGCAATTGAAAGAAGAAGAGCTCCCTAAACAGCAACAGGAGTTACCCGGGCAGGAATCCGAGATGGTTCCCGAGCCCGAAATCATCAGAGATGATTACAAGGGTAGCGACAAACTCAAAGACAAAGTGGCGCTGATTACCGGCGGCGACTCCGGCATTGGCCGGGCTATAGCCGTTCACTACGCCCGCGAAGGCGCAAAGGTGGCGATTGTTTACTTGGAGGAAGACGAAGATGCCGACCAGACCATGAAGATGGTTAAACAGGAGGGTGGAAAATGCCTCGTCATCCGTGGCGATATCCGCGACCGAGACTTCTGTGAGCAGTGTGTGGAACAGGTGATTAATAATTTTGGAACCCTCAACATCCTGGTAAATAACGCCGGAGAGCAGCACTCCCAAAAGGGACTGGAAGAGGTAGATCTGGATATAATGGAGAAGACCTTTCAGACCAACATCTTCTCTATGTTCTACCTCACCAAAGCTGCGTTGAAGTATATGAATTCGGGTGATTCTATCATAAACACCACCAGTATCGTAGCCTATCAGGGGCGCGATAACTTGATCGACTATGGCGCAACCAAAGGAGCGATACTCAGCTTTACCCGCTCGCTGAACGTAGATCTGGCCAAAAAAGGAATACGGGTAAACGCCGTGGCGCCCGGCCCCATCTGGACGCCGCTCATCCCCGCCAGTTTCAGTGAAGACCATGTGGCAAAATTTGGCAAATCAACCAATATGGGTCGCCCGGGCCAGCCCTCCGAAGTGGCCCCCGCTTATGTATTCCTGGCCTCCAGCGATGCCTCTTATATTTCCGGACAAGTGATCCATGTCAATGGCGGAGAAGCCGTAAGTAGTTGATTGTAACCGTGGGTTAGTTTCTTACTTTTGGCGACCGGGCCTTCGCCACGCGCCGCATGGCGAAGGCTGACTAAGTTAGTCAAGGTTTATGAGGCGATGGGTTAGATTATGAAACCTCAACGGGTAAATTTGTCTAAATTCTTAGTCTCACGAAGCCTTTAACTTTTTGACACGCAATGAACGAGGAGTCTTTAAGCCGGGATGCTTTTGAGCAAAAGGCCAAACGCCTCTGCCTCTGTGCCTTTCGTATTTCCGTGGTTACCCATTGGCTCCTTAATTAACTAACCCCTCTTCCTTTACTGTTCGTTTCCGCACATCTGCTGTACCGCAGTGGACAGCACGGAAGCCCAAACCCTTTCTCGAAGCGTGGAAAATCGCTTTTTTATTTGGTATGGTTGTTGAATACCACTTGGGTCAGTAGCGGATGGTTTGTTGTCTTAAATAGTGCCTGGCAACAAACCTCTGAAAACGAACAAGATACCACCAACCCATGATTATGCTCAAAAACTACATCAAAATAGCCTGGCGTAATGTATGCAGAGATAAAGGATATGCATTCATCAATATAGCCGGCCTGGCAACAGGCATTGCCGTGTGCCTGTTCATACTGCTTTTTGTGGCACACGAGCTGTCGTACGATCGGTTCCACACAAAAAAAGATCGCATAGTACGGGCAATTATGAATACCTCTGAAGAGAGCCTGGCCGTAACACCTTCGGCTGTAGCACCCATTATTGCCCAACAGGTTGCGGAAGTGGAAAGCTGGGTCCGCCTGTATGAACCAACCCGTTACAGCCCTGCCATAGTACGTTATCAGGACAAACTGTTCCAGGAAAGCAGCTTGATATATGCCGACTCCACCTTTTTTGATCTGTTCAGCTTCCGGCTTTCAGCCGGTAACTCCGCTGCGGCACTTATTCGTCCGAATTCTATAGTCCTTACCCGCAGTATGGCAGAAAAGTATTTTGGAAACGACAATCCTGTGGGCGAAGTCATTGAGGTTACCGTGGACGGTGGAGCTGAAGAGTTTAACGTGACGGGAGTGATGGAAGATGTGCCCCAAAACTCTCACTTCCGGTTTGACTTCCTGGCATCGCTGTCCACTCGCCAGAGATGGTCACAACTGACGGATGATCGGTTAGCAGCTGCGAACTTTTATACCTACTTATTATTGGATAAGAGGTCATCGGTTGAACCACTAAAAAGCAAAATACCTGCGCTGCTTGAAAAATATGTTCTGGATGGATATCCGTTAAGCATCGGCTTGCAGCCTCTGTCCGATATATACCTTCATTCGGATCAGCAAGCTGAAATAAGGCCTATGGGAGACATTCTGTACGTTTATTCCTTTTCGGCTATTGCTGTGCTTGTATTAATCATAGCGTGTATCAATTATATAAACCTGGCTACGGCCCGGTCGGCCAGAAGAGCCCCGGAGGTAGCGATGCGAAAGGCGCTGGGGGCACATCGCCCTCAACTGATACGCCAATTTTACGGGGAATCGTTGCTTATCACAGTCATTTCTATACTCTTTGCCATCCTTGTGGTGGAAGTAGCTATGCCCCCCTTAGAGAGACTTACGGGCAACGAGTTTACCTTCTCACTCTTCGAAGCACCTTTGATATGGGTTGCCCTGGGAATAATTATCTTTTTTGTAAGCATGGCGGCAGGCAGTTATCCGGCCCTGGTACTATCTGCATTTCAACCCTCCAAAGCACTAAAAAGTGCTTTAGGTACGGGCAAAAGAGACGCATTTTATCGAAAGGTTCTGGTGGTATTCCAATTTGCCGTATCCATTTTTCTGGTCATCGGTACATTGGTTATTAACGATCAGATTCAGTTCATACAGAGCAAGAACCTGGGCTTTGATAAAGAACATGTAGTTATTCTGCCGACAGGAGACCGGCAGCTGTCAGAACGGTTTGAGACGCTGAAAGCAGAAGTACTCCGCCGGCCCGGTGTATTGGCAGCGGCGGGAATGTCGAATATTCCGGGGGATGTATTCGGCGGGTATTCGGTAAGCAAAGAGGGTATGGCGGAAGATGAAAACATACACCTAGCCGGAGGGACCGCCGGTCCTGGCGTGATTGCTACACTGGGCATCAGGCTCTTGGCAGGAGAAGACTTTCCCGCCAATCCCAATTATGTATCGGAACAGGGATATTTGTACCTGATCAATAAAAAACTGTCCGATGCACTTGGGTGGGAACCTGAAGAGGCCATAGGAAAAGACTTTAGCCTTTGGGAATCAACGCCCGGGCGTGTTGCCGGGGTTATGGAGAATTTTAACTTCGCTTCTTTGCGGGAGGATATAGATCCGCTTGCCCTGTTTCTTGCTCCGGGTATGTACGACTATTTACTGGTGAAGATTGAACCAGAACATATCCCGGAGACACTGGCATCTCTGAAAAGTGTGTGGAGCAGGATAGCACCACACCGTCCGTTCGAATATACATTTCTTGATCAAAAGTTTGATGCTTTGTACCAGTCCGAAATGAGAATGGCCGGTATTTTTTCCACTTTTACGATGGTTGCAATTTTTATTGCCTGTCTGGGTTTGATAGGCCTGGCTTCATACTTGGTGGAGCAGCGTACTAAAGAAATCGGAATACGTAAGGCATCCGGAGCTACGATACCAGATATCATAACCTTGTTTTCGAAAGATTTTGTTCTTTTGGTGATAGCAGGTTTTATAATCTCCATACCGATTGCATGGCTGGTGATGAGCCGGTGGCTGCAAAATTTTGCTTATCACGTTGAAATAGGCTTTTCTATCATATTCGTTGCCGGCCTGTCGACCTTAATCATTGCGTTAATTGCGGTAAGTTACCAGTCGTTGAAAGCGGCGCTGATGAATCCTGTGGAGAGCCTGAGAAGGGAATAGACAAGCATGAAAAAGCTTAATCACAGGATGAAATAATATACTTACGTACCGCGAAGCGCCTGCTTCGCGGTACGTAAGTATGGAGTTTTATTCAATGGTACTAGGAGCCCGTGCAGCGTTATATCTCAGATAACCGACTTCATTGGAAAAGCTCACTGCCCCACCTCCTCGTGCTGCGGCCATAATTCCCGCAGCTCTTCAGGCAAGGCATGCAAGACATCTCCTATTTGCCCCTCAGATATCTGGTGGCTCAGAACTTTAAATACGCTGCGTACGGAGTGTTCTGCATCCAGTGTAGGATCCACATTCTGCAGATAATCTCTGATTTGTTGAAGGAACTCGTCCCGGGTGCGAATTTTGGTAGGTGTGGTAGAAGGTTTCCATCCTTCGTAATAATAGCCTTTAATCAGGTTAGGCAACTGGGCTCCGATATGAGCAGCTTCATCAACTGTTAACCGGTCCCGCAGTGTTTGCAGAGTAATTCTTAAAGCCTGGAAGGCTTTGTGTTTATCTTCAATACGGGCCTCCTCTTGCACCCGGCTGATTAATTTCATTGATTTCTGAACGGTTGAGTCAAATGTTGATAATCCTGTCATGGTACAACCTCTTTACTTATTGTTTTTTCCAAGGATATGCATGGCATTAAAAGCCTCATCCGGCTTGACCTGCTATGCCACATCTTTTAGCTCTTGTGTGCCCTTTCTGTGTAGTGGCTCAGCCTTTTCTCTCTAATAGTCTTATCCACGCAAGCTTTATTTGTTTCCTGAAAAAGAAACAGAGTCCATCTATCTAAGAAGAAACAGTTGAGTGTAATAAGGAGTGCCGTCGTCATCATAATCCACTCCTACTCCGGTGAAGTCGTATCTGCCTTCTATATTCTGCCTGTGGCCGTTGCTGCTGATCCATCCGCTCACAACGGCTTCAGCAGACTTGTATCCCACAGCGACATTTTCCGCTACGCTGTTTCCACCCATTTGGCGAACGATTGTTTCCGCGCGTTCAGAGAATCCTGCATGGCCAACGGGAACTTTGCCTGTGGCCATATCTCGCGAGTGTTGACGCGCGATATGCGAAATGGTTGAATCCAGATGCAGAGGCGATAAGCCTTCCGAGACGCGATGCTCATTTACCAATTCCCATATTCTGATTTCAATATCGGACTGGGTATCCAGGTTGGGTGTTTCGGTGTCTTCCGGCGCGGGATCAGCGGCATCATAGCATCCGTGCAGAACACTCAGCATAACAAACACGGCCGTCACCCATAGTCTTACAGCAATCAGTCGACACATAGAGTGGAGGGATTACAGATTGATGTGTTTCTGTTAAAAGGATGGGCGGAGAGGTAATGTTCCCGATCTGTTTTCTGGTTGTTCCAAGAATCAATTCCATGATATGCTGTGGGAATGGAGATGCCCGGTTTTATTAGAATTTTCTAATAAAGGTATATTTGCACAATTAATTTGTAACAAATGGATGCCTGTATACTCCTGTAATAAAAGGAATATAATCATCAAGCAAATATGGTTAGAAACTATTTCAGAATAGCTATTCGCAACCTGCTGAAGAGTAAAGGCTATGCTTTTATAAATATTGCAGGTCTGGCAGCGGGGATCGCCTGTTGCCTGCTCGTAACCGTTTACGTCTTTTATGAAATAAGCTACGACAGATTCCACGAGAAGGCGGACCGAATTTACCGGATCAAACAAACCTCTACCTCTCAGACAAAAGTTGAGATTAGCGCTACAACTCCATTCAAAGCAGGGCCGGCGCTGGTATCGGAATATGACCGTTTCATAGAAGCATCGGTTCGCTTTTACAACATGCAGGAAGATGCCACAACATTCGGTAATGAAGAGGCCGATATTTCATTCCGGGAAGAGAACTTTTACTTTACCGAGCCTTCTTTCTTTGATGTTTTTAGCATAAATCTCATCCAGGGTAATGAAAAAGAAGCTCTTTCGAATCCTCTCTCTGTTGTGCTGACAGAACAGACTGCAAAGAGATATTTCGGAGACGAAAACCCAATGGGTAAGATTTTGGAATTTCGCGGAGTCCGCAATATGACCGTAACGGGCATCTTAGAAGAAACACCCAGAAACTCGCATATGAAGATGGATCTACTGGCTTCATTTTCGAGCCTCAAGAGCATTTACGGGGAACAGGAATACGATAAGAGTTGGTTCTGGAATCCTTGCTGGACGTACATTCTGCTCAAAGAAGATGCTGAACCCCAGCAACTTCGGGATTTCTTCCCATCTTTTGTTGAAAAGTATTATATGTCTGATTTCCCGGAAGGTGAAACCGTAGAATTAGAGTTGCAGCCTGTTACCGATATCCATCTCTATTCAGATCTGTATCTGGAAATGGAGCCAAACAGTTCTGTTTTCTACATATATCTTTTTGCCGGCATGGCTGTTTTTATTCTGGCTATTGCCTGTATAAACTTTATGAATCTGTCTACCGCACGTTCAGCCGAAAGAAGCCGTGAGGTTGGAATGAGAAAGGCATTGGGCGCCGATCGCTATCAGCTGTTCTGGCAATTTATGGGAGAGTCGCTCTTGATGAGTTTCCTGGCCGTACTACTTTGCCTGGTGTTGGTTCAGATTATGCTTCCCGCATTCAACAGCTTTCTAAACCAGCAATTATCATTAGAACTGATCGGAAGCAATTCTATAATTTGGATCCTGATCGGGCTGTTCTTGCTTGTTGGGTTCTTTTCCGGGTTATATCCGGCGCTTTACCTTTCGGGGTTCCAACCGGCTCGGGTGCTGAAGGGTGAAATAACCCGGGGTAGCAGGGGAGCCCTGTTTCGAAAATGTTTGGTTGTATTTCAGTTTGCCTTTTCAGTGATTCTCATCATCGGTACCATCATCGTATACCTGCAGTTACAGCACATGCGAACAGCCAGGCTTGGTTTCGATAAGGAGCAGGTTATTATACTGTCCATCAAGCAAAATCTTATTGCCTGGGAATTTGAAAAATTCAAAGAACTGGCCCTGCAACATCCGGCTATTCTCAGCGTAACGGGTACCGGGCAGATCTTGGGTTCAAACGAATTTATGTATTATCAGTATTCGCCCGCCAGTGCAGCTAAAGGCGAAGAGAGTTCTAATCAGACTTTGTATGTGACACACGATTTTATCAAAACGTACGGTATTAGTGTACTGGCCGGACGTTCATTTTCAAAAGACTTTCCCTCCGATCCTCAAACATCTATTCTTATCAACGAAGAGATGGTTAAGCACCTCGGGTTTGATACACCCGAAGAAGCTTTGGGGCAACTATTTTATTACTATCCGTCTGCCACAGAAAGGGAATCATTTACCGTTGCAGGTGTTGTAGGAAACTTTAATTCCAGCTCAATTAAAATGAGAATTGCACCTTTGGTCATCCGCCTGGTTGAAGGCGAAATTCCCATTGTCCGCGATATTGAATACGCTGCCGTTAAAGTTGCGGGAGGGGGAATACAGCAGGCACTCGAGCATCTCGAAAAAACCTGGAATGAAGTTAATTTTGTGGATCCTTTCGGATATACGTTCCACGATCAAGAGCTGAAGAAGGTCTATTCCTCTGAAATAATGATGGGCAAGGTTTCAGGCGCTTTTGCACTATTATGTATTGCGGTAGCCTGCCTCGGGTTGTTTGGCCTGGCCTCTTATACCACCTCATTAAGAACCAAGGAAATAGGTATCCGTAAAACATTGGGTGCTTCGGTCAGCAGTATTGTGTTGTTGCTGTCTAAAGAGTACGTAAAGCTCGTTTTGATTGCCAATGTTATTGCATGGCCTTTGATATTTTACCTGATAAACCAATGGCTACAGAATTTTCCATACCGGATAACACTTGGATGGAAAGTGATTGGTGTTTTTGTACTATCTGCGGCGATCAGTCTCTTTGTCTGCTTGCTAACCGTCGGCTTTCAATCCGTCAAGACCGCCTTGGCCAATCCGGTAGAAAGTATACGAAGCGAATGAGTCTGGAAAGTACCGAGTTAAATTATAAGATGGTTGTCTTCTTTACACCTGCACAATAGCTGAAAAGCTGATTACGGGCAGGCAAACAGAGGTTTAAAGAAGCAAGCCTGAATGTATGAGAGAAATGGCTGACAGAATTAATATAAACCTGCTCGTCATTGTAGGAACCTTTAAAGAAGAAATATATTTCATTTAAATAGACACCGATTCCACAGTGTATGTTCCTGCTGATTATTCATTCTACAACTAAAATTAAGGTATATTTTAAAATAGGAGAGTACAATGGAAAAGAAAGGTATAAAACACGAAGGCCAGGGCCAGATCTTTAAAAATCGTTTTCTGGAATATATGACCAAAGCGCCGGCTCCTGTATCGGCCACTATCTATATATGTATTGGAGTGGGATTGCTAGTAATAGGATATCAACGCGAGGTGGTGAGTTCATGGACAACGGGCGTGGCCATATATCTGGGTGCGTTGTTTTTCTGGACGTTCTTTGAATACTTTTTTCACCGATACATCAATCATCTCGATGAATTTTTCCCCGAGTCGAAATGGGCGCATAAAATAGCATACACCATTCACGGTATCCATCATGAGTATCCTCGTGATAAAGAGCGGCTGATTATGCCTCCAATCCCGGGTTTGTTAATCGTTGGGATATTGTACCTTGTTTTCAGCTTTATTTTTGAATCATATGTCTACATTTTTATGCCCGGGTTCATGACAGGATACCTTATGTACACCTATGTTCACTTCAGCGTACACAAGAGGAGAATTCCTTCCTATTTGCAGGTTCAGTACCGCCATCACGCACTGCATCATTACAAATACCCCGACCGGGCATTTGGGGTTTCCACGACCTTATGGGACCGGGTATTCAGAACCATGCCACCGGAGAAGTAGGCCACAGATTAAGCGAATAGGACGGATTACCACAGATACGATCAAATATTTATTGTACAGGAGTCTTACCTCTTTTGCTCCTTATCTACACTCATCCGTCCTATTCTTGGTATCCGTGTTCCTTTTCCACCGGTTCTCCATAATCTGCTAAGGAATGGCTTGAGGTAAGTTGTTTTACGATATAGACCAAGATAACCGTTCCTAACGCAATAAGTGTCAGTCCAAAGAGAAGTGAGCCAAAGAAGAGTTGACCCATTCCGTACAGAAGTCCAATAATGGCTACGGCAGCCAGCGCCACTTTTACAACTCCGGGCCAAATCGGCTCAACCGGCCTGCCATCTGCTGTAAACCGTTTCCAGCCAGGGCCGCCGGGTCTAACCTGGTTAAAGAACTTTTGCAGCGTCTCGTCAGATTCAGGAGCCGTTAAATAAGTAGCTGTAATCCAGCTTACAGTGGCAAGAATTGTTGTAAAGATCATCTTGCCTGCAAAGTCGTCATAACCCAGATAGGGAGCAGACAGGCTTCCAACGGCAGCGGCGATCATAGCTGTAATTTCACTCCATGCATTTATACGCCACCAGAACCAGCGCAACATAAAAACAAGCCCTGTTCCGGCTCCAATCGAAAGAATGGCTTCCCATCCGCCCTTTACCGTATCAAAGAAGTAAGAGATTATGATGGCGAGTAGCATAATAAGCAACGTAGCTATACGGGAGACCCACACATAGTGCCTTTCTGCCTCCTCTTCTCTGTTAAACCGGTTGGGTGGTTTGAGAAAGCGCTTATAGAAGTCATTAACCACATAAGAGGCGCCCCAGTTGAGGTGGGTGGAAACGGTTGAGACGAAAGCGGAAAGAAAGGCTACGACAAGTAAGCCCAAGAGCCCGGCCGGCAACAAATCGAGCATAAGCAGAGGATAGCCGGTTTCCGGGTCGGCCAGTTGTGGGTACATAACCAGAGAAACCAATGCTACCAGTATCCACGGCCAGGGACGAAGGGCAAAGTGGGCCACGTTGAAAAACAGGGTGCCACCTACGGCATGGGCTTCATTCCTGGCTGAGAACATACGCTGAGCAATATATCCGCCTCCGCCTGGTTCAGAACCGGGATACCAGGAAGCCCACCACATCATGCCAACCCAGACCAAAGCTGTGGCAAGGGCGATCTTAGGACTGGTAATGGGATTGAAGCTCAACACCCAGCTGTCGGCTCCGTACTCGGCTACAAGCTGTGTGTGTAATTGATTAAGACCACCAACAGAATCAACAGCCAGCCAGGCCAGCAGGATGGATCCGCCCATAGCAATGATAAACTGAATAAAGTCTGTTACCACCACACCCCACAGGCCAGAAATGGTAATATACATCCCTATAAGCAGGTACAGGCCTATTATGATCGTCCACTGGTCGGCTCCTGTAATGATGGTAAGTACTTTTGCCATGCCCACCGTGACCCAACCTAGTATAATACAGTTAATGGGAAAAGCGAGATATAAAGCTCTGAAACCGCGCAAAATACTGGCAGGTTTGCCGCCGTATCGCAATTCAATGAACTCCACATCGGTGATAACATCCGCCCGTTTCCACAGCTTGGCATATAGGAATACGGTAAAGAGGCCTGAAAATATAAAATTCCACCATATCCAGTTGCCAGCAATTCCTTCACTGGCTACAATACCTGTAACAGCAAGAGGGGTATCGGCAGCAAAGGTAGTGGCTACCATAGAGACCCCGATCAGCCACCAGGGAAGGTCTTTCCCCCCCGTAAAATAATCCGCTAACGAGTTTTGATCTCTTTTTCTGGCAATAAAAACCACAATCGCCATTAGTGCGACATATCCTGCCATTACCAGATAATCCGGGAAAGAAAATTGCATATAGATGTAATTGTTGGCAATTATTTGCACAAATATAGAATTCCTTTTATGCGATCCAAATTTCCTGAAAACTTTTTAGTATATAATTGGTACACAAAAAAGCGCTGCAATAAACAGACAAAAGCAGAAATTAGTTGCTGCAGTTGGAGTTACATTTCAAAAATATGTTTATTTATGGAAAGAATTGCAGTGACAGTCCTTTTGAAATCAGTGGAATCTGATAAATCAGCTTACTCTGCGACCCAATAGGTGAACACGATGCCAATTACCAAATATCATATCGGATGTACGGTCTGGAGCCAGCGGGAGTGGATTGGCAATTTTTTTACTCGGGAAGCGAAGCAGGAAGATTTCCTTCCTCAGTACTCATCTGTATTCAATTGCGTGGAGGGAAACACCACCTTTTATCACATACCAAATATAAAAACAGTTAAGAAATGGGCCCGGCAAACACCAGACGGATTCAAGTTCTGTTTTAAATTCCATCAGTCCATCACCCACGATAAACGGTTACACAACACAGAGGACGACATTTTGCGCTTCCTTGAGATATTCGATTCTATTGCTAACCGTTTGGGACCCTTTCACATACAGTTGCCTCCATCTTTTTCCCCTAAAGAATTCCCTAAACTGGAAGAGATGCTTGCTCTGTTACCCGGTGCTTATAGCTATGCCGTGGAAGTACGTCACCCCGGTTTCTATGATCACGGAAGAGAAGAAAACCGGTTGAACCGCCTGTTGAAAAGCTTTAACATCGATCGGGTTATCTTTGACACCCGTAAGCTTCACTCAATGAATTCAGATGATCCTTCCATCCGGGAAGCGAAACGAAAAAAGCCGAAGCTGCCCGTTCGGTTTGATGCCACAGCTTCCCGACCGTTTGTGCGTTTTGTTGGAGCCAACGACCCGCTTAATAATGAGCCCTATTTAAAAGAGTGGGCTATTATCATTGCCGACTGGATTAAGGAAGGCTTGCATCCCTATCTGTTCACGCATTCCCCCGACAGAATCAGCCAGCCGCTTATTGCCCGGAAGTTTCACCAGATTCTTTCGGGATTGACAGAGATGAACCCCATGCCTGTATGGCCTGCTGAACGGCAGGATAAACAGCTGGATCTGTTTTGAATGAACACATAGCCGCATGAAAACGTTAGAATCAGGATTTAGGGGGATGGCAGGTTTCAGGATTGAAACATTTTATTCATCCTCCAGTCCTGCAAATTATGATGCTGGCAATGAGATATAAACAGTGATCCAGAACGACGCCACATATCAGTTTAATAGGATGCGCCATGAACGTGCACAATCGATGGAGAAATGGAGAAAGCTACATTAATGTTCAGAAGAGAAGTTGAGCAGGAAATATTAATAGCTACCCGGCAGAGAGATGGGCAGAGTATGTTTTAAGGGTGATAGTAAACCAGATAATTCGTATATTTACAGGCTTTTTCAAATGTCCAATCCCTTAGAATCTATCATGCCTGAGACGGATACAGCTACAAAAACTAAAAATACAATTGAGCAGGAAGCCCGGCGTCGGCGTACGTTCGCTATCATCTCTCATCCAGATGCGGGTAAAACCACACTGACTGAAAAGTTACTGCTTTATGGGGGAGCCATCCACGAGGCCGGTTCCATCCGCCAGCGTAAGGCATCCCGATATGCGGCCTCCGACTGGATGGCCATCGAAAAGGAACGAGGAATTTCGGTGACTTCGTCTGTGCTCCGTTTCGAGAAAGATAACATCAAGTTCAACCTGCTGGATACGCCCGGGCACAAAGACTTTTCCGAAGATACTCTGCGTACGCTGGTCGCCGCCGATACGGCGCTGATGGTTATTGACGTGGCAAAAGGCGTGGAGGAGCAAACTGAGAAGCTGTTTGAGGTCTGTAGGATGCGGGAGATCCCCATCATCACGTTTGTGAATAAATGTGACCGCCCCGGATTAGATCCACTGGAAGTAATCAGTAATGTTGAAAATAAGCTGGGCATAGAGCCTGTACCCGCATCCTGGCCGCTTGGATATGGCAAAAGTTTTCAGGGTATTTATGACCTGATTGGCAAGAAGCTACATCTGCAAACGAAAGAGGATCATGGGGCGAAGAAAGCCAGGACGGAAATCTATGATCTCGAAGAAGGGCTCGAAAAAGCGGTGCTGTCTGCTCAGGAAAAAGAAGAGTTTCTCGAAGAGGTGATGCTCACAGAAGATATGTTCGAGGCAATGGACCGGGAAGCGTACCTGAAAGGAAAGTGTACGCCAGTTTTCTTTGGTTCTGCCCTGAATAACTTTGGACTGGACGTCTTTTTGAGTTACTTCTCCGGCCTTTCCAATCCCCCTCAAACGTATTCGGATGAGGATGGAAAAACGCGTGAAATAGGAAGCGGTTTTTCGGGTTTTGTATTTAAAATGCAGGCCAATATGAATCCTGATCATCGGGACTGTGCGGCCTTTGTTCGCATCACATCGGGCAAGTTCGAGCGCGGGCTTCAGGTCACGGAAAGCAATACCCAATCAAAGGTGAAAATGTCTACCCCGCACACACTTATGGGTGATGAGCGGCATATTTTAGACGAGGCATACCCGGGAGATATCGTTTCACTATTCAATCCGGGTTTATTCCGCATCGGTACCACCATTTACAGTGATGATCCGGTAAAATTCAATGTGATTCCCTTGTTCACTCCCGAGCATTTTATGAAAGTGTCTACAAAAGATCCGTTTAAACGGAAACAGCTACGCGAGGGGTTGAAACAGCTGGCTGAAGAGGGGGTCGTCCACGTCTTTGAAGTTCCTAACGGAGTGGGTAATGAACTGTTATTAGGTACCGTCGGCGTTCTGCAGTTTGATGTGGTAAAACACCGTATGCTGAGTGAATACAACTGTGAGTTGAATATGACTCCTGTCTCCTGCCATTCAGCACGTTGGCTGCCTGATGACCAGACCGTTATTGATAAACTCCAAAGCAGTTATTCCACCCAGGTTACCAGCGATATGGAAGGCAATCCTATCGTACTCTTCGACAGCGCCTACGCACTGAGCCAGGCAGAAGAAAAAGTAGGAGCAGAAAACCTCTTCAAGTTCAAGCAAAATTAGTCATAAATAGAAAGAAAAAAGCAACATACAATAATCCTGTCCTCCTGTAGCTACGCATTGCATGCGTTGGAGGAGGGTTACATTCTGCAATAGCTCCATTGCCCGTCCTTATCTGTGTGCATCCGCCCATCTGCAACATCTGTGTTTTGCTAAGGCATTATAATACGAGCCTGTGCTAGGTTCTTGCATACTACTTTGATGAAGGCAAATCCGCTGTTTCATCAGGCACACTCCGGCGGAACTTGTAGATGACAGCTCCTATAATCAGGGCTATCGCTCCGGCAAAAAGATTTTCTACGGTGGTGCTTGACAGGAAGATGAGAGAGATGCCAAGGGCTGCTATGGGAATGATATGGCCGCCCGGGAGTTTGAAAGCGTTAGGGTCGGCTGAAAACTTTTTCCTGAGTATGGGTAAAGAGGCAACGGCCCCGACATACGTTGCCATCCGCGCGATGATAGAAAGCATAGCCAATGCAACGAATGATCCGGTCAGAGCCAGCACGAGTGCTATGGCCGATTGTGTGACAATGGCAGCAGCGGGTGTCCGATAGGTTGGATGGACATGTGCCAGAGCTTTGGGGCCAAAGCCATCTTCAGCCAGCGCGTAGAGATATCTTGGTCCAATGAGCGTCGTGTTACCCACATTCCCTTCAATCGATATCATAGCGCTGATGCTCATAAACAGGGCGGCGCCAGCGCCTGCAAATACGGCGGCTGAAGCGGCCAGGGGAGACTCCGTTTCTGCAAGCCCGGGTAGTGTGCCTACTGCTACCAGCTGTACAAGAGTATAAATGAGTGTTAGTGAGATGATGGTTGTGAGCAAAGCAAAAGGCACGTCGCGCTGTGGGTTTTTGTATTCTCCTGCCGCCGCGGCTGTATTTTCAAAGCCCGCATAGGCAAACAGCAGTAACAGCGCGGCCTCGCCAAGAGTATCAAAAGCCGGAGCTTCGGTGATGCTCAGAAGGGACCAGTCTACCGCGAAGATTCCCACAAAAATAAAGAAAAACAGTGGCAGCAGCTTAATAACTGTAAGGCCGGCGGCAAGCCGGGCTCCCGGTTTCACACCTACGACATTGATCCATGTGAGCAGTACGAGAGGAATCGTGATGATCAGCATTCGCATCCATCCCTCAGCTACTGCGGGCCACAGGTAGCTCGCAGCCAGTGCAAATCCGCTTGAGAGAGCTGCTACGGAAGCTACGCGTGCAAGCCACGTCATCCATCCAACTTCAAAGCCAACGAAGTCGCCAAAGGCCTCTCGGGTATAGAGATAGGCGCTACCCTCTTCATCAAAATAGCTAGCCGCTTCAGCAAAGCAAAGCACCAGAAGCCCCACGGCGCATCCGGCCAGCAGAATAGCCCAGATACTGGCGGGGCCAAGAAGAGCCGCCGCCGCCGCGGGAAGCAGATATATGCCGCTGCCGATTATATCATTGAATGCAATGCCTACAATTTCCCATCTGGAAACCGCACGAAGGAGTTTAGGCTGCGTCCTGTTATGTTGACCCATGAGCAAGGTGTTGAAGTTAAAAGCATAGAAATATCAATAACAAACAAACTCTTAATTCAAAATCCAAATATTTGGGATGGCGATAAGATTGAAATATACCTGAGCCGCTATCTATAGTAATACATTCCAATGTGTATTGTTCGCTGAACCAAACAACAAGGCTGATCGCGGTAAGGTAACATGCCGGTGTAACAGAAAGTTGGTGTAAGGCAGTGGGATAGAGGGCTCCCGAGCCGACGCTTCGGGTTACGTACTCTGAAGAGCCGATTCGAGTCCCCGGGCATACATTTACTGGAGAATAACATCATTAAAAAAATTATATTGCACGATAACAGTAAATGGAGCTTATGTGTAAAGTGAGATGCAAATAGAAATAGTTGAAGCTGATTTTTCCAATGATAAGCATGCTTCAGACATCTTGTTTCTGACCAATGCCTATGCGGAAGATGAGATGGGGATGGAGGAGCCGCTTTCTGAACGTGTAACCGGAAAGCTGATTAGTGAACTCAGAGCTATGCCTGCAGCTTTGACCTTCCTGGCCTATTCCGACGGTAACCCCGCTGGTATTGCCAACTGTTTTATCGGTTTTTCAACCTTTGAGGCAAGAAAACTTATCAACATTCACGATTTGTGTGTCCTGGATGAGTACCGGGGACGGGGAATCGGAGAACAGCTGCTTGCCGTTGTACAAAAGAAAGCCCGGAAATTAAATTGTTGTCGGTTGACTCTGGAAGTCAGAGATGATAATGAACCCGCCCGGAGGTTGTACAGGCGTTTTGGTTTTGAAGACGACGATCCGGCTATGTGGTTTCTGACGAAGGAGTTTTATTAGGCAGAGGGCAGAAGCTGAAAGCTGAATTAATGGATACAGCTGCTCCCTTTCAGTTTTCCAAGCCCTGCCTTGTTGAATTTACCCCCTGTTCTCCTCTCCCGGAGGGGAGGCTCTTAGCGTGGGATACGGCTGGCTTCTAATCTATTGCTCACTGATCACTGTTTTCTGCCTTCTGCTTTTTCAATTAGCAGATGCTAAAGTTAACAAGTCAGCATTTCATTAAAACTGTCTTAAAACTCTCATCTATAATCCTTAAATTGAGGCGATTTAGATTTGTTGATTTAATAATTCACAGATTGGCTGAATTATACATCTCAATATTTTTGTTACTTTATCAGAATAGCTGCAGATAATATTGAATCAGTCTTTTAGCATTCAATTACTAAATCAACAAATCGCTAAATTATTAAATCACTAAATAAGTATTTCTCATGGCAAAAGAATTTGACGTCTGTGTAATCGGGTCCGGCCCTGGAGGGTATGTAGCCGCAATCCGCGCATCACAATTGGGTTTTAAGACTGCAATTGTAGAGAAGCGGAATCTTGGAGGGGTCTGCCTGAATATTGGCTGTATCCCTACTAAAGCATTACTGCGTTCGGCGGAAGTGTATGAGAGTATTGTACATGCCGCCGATTACGGAATCAAGGTCAAAGATGCTTCGCCAGACTTCGGCGGCATTATCAAGCGCAGCCGGAATGTGGCTGACAAAATGAACAAAGGCGTCAAATTCCTGATGAAAGCCAATAAGATCGAGGTTTTTGAGGGCAAAGGGGTTTTTGAGTCGAAAGAGCAGATCAAAGTAGTTGACGATAAGGATAAGGCCAAAGAGCAGATTAAAGCGAAGAATTTTATTATTGCTACGGGCGCCCGTCCCCGCCAGTTGCCCAATCTGGAAATTGACGGCAAGATGATCATCGATTCCGAAATAGCCATGCAGCTGGAAAAGCAGCCGAAAAAACTGGTGGTTATCGGAGCAGGAGCTATCGGAGTAGAGTTTGCTTACTTCTATCATACCATAGGTACAGAGGTGACCCTGGTTGAACTGCAGAAAAACATTGTGCCTGTAGAAGACGAAGACATCGGTAAAGAGCTGGGTAAGATTTACAAGAAAAAAGGCATCAATGTAATGACCGAGAGCTCCGTTGAAAAAGTTGAGAAAAAAGGCAAGGGCGTTAAAGTAACAATAAAAACACCTAAAGGTGAAGAAGTAGTGGAAGCCGATGTGGTGCTTTCTGCGGTTGGTGTTACCGGCAATGTTGAGGGCATAGGCCTGGAAGAGATTGGCGTAGAGCACGAAAGAGGAGCTATCAACATTGATAAAGAAACATACCAAACCAGCGTTGAAGGAATTTATGCCATAGGTGATGTGGCTGGCGGCCCGTGGCTGGCACACAAAGCAACCCACGAGGGAATAAATTGCGTGGAACGCCTGGCTGGGATGGATCCAATGCCGGTTAACTATAACAACATTCCGGGCTGTACCTATTGCGAGCCTCAGGTGGCATCTGTAGGGTATACTGAAAAGCAGGCCAAAGAGGAGGGATATGATATCAAGGTAGGCAAGTTCCCGTTCTCAGCCAGTGGTAAGGCCACGGGTCTGGGCCATGAAGAGGGATTTGTGAAGGTGATCTTCGATGCCAAATACGGCGAGTGGCTAGGCTGCCATTTGATTGGCTCTCATGTAACGGAGCTTATCGCCGAGGCGGTAACGGCCCGCGAACTCGAGACTACCGGCCATGAAATCATCCACGCTGTACATCCACACCCCACGATGTCTGAGGCCATAATGGAAGCGGTAGCCGAAGCGTACGGTGAAGGTGTACATTTGGGTACACAGCCGAAAAAGAAGTAAAATTTTATTGCGTATTTCGTATTGTTGATATGCAATACGAAATACGCACTTCGCAATCTTGGCGTGATGCAGACAATAGAATTATATGATTTAGGACAGCTTCCTTACAAGCCTGTTTGGGATCTTCAGAGAGCTATTCAACAGCGCCTGATACGTCAAAAAAAAGCGCGGCGTAACGTTGCGGAGGAGCACACAGAAGCCGGTGACACCTTTAACGATGTGTTGCTTTTTGTAGAGCATCCGCATGTATATACCCTGGGAAAAAGCGGAGATTCCAGTCATCTTCTCAAAGATCATTCTGCACTTTCTGAGATTAAAGCTAACTACATCGAGATAGACAGGGGAGGAGATATCACCTATCACGGGCCGGGTCAGATTGTGGGTTACCCTATCCTGGATCTGGATCGCCATTTTACCGACATCCACAAATACCTTCGCCTGCTCGAGGAAGTGATTATCCGAACTTGCGCGGAGTTTGATATCGAAGCGGGAAGGATAGAAGGATATACCGGGGTATGGGTTGGAAACCGGAAAATATGCGCTATGGGAATTCGATGCTCCCGCTGGGTTACGATGCATGGATTTGCGTTAAATGCAAATACAGATCTGAGCTACTTTAAACATATCGTACCTTGCGGAATAACCGGCAAAGAAGTTACCAGTATAGAAAAGATACTGGGTCATACCGTCAGTGAAGAGACGGTAAAAGGGTATCTGGCAACCCATTTTGAAAATGTTTTTGGAGTCAGGATTATTAAAAATTGTACCCTGACTGAACTGGAGTGTGAATTTTCGTACCTTGGGATGTCGTCAGCCGATGTCGTATCCCGTTAATCTTTTGAACAGAGTTTTATGATTAAAGAACTAAATGTCGTAGACCGCTCAGATACTCCCGGCCGCCGTCCGGATTGGCTTCGCGTAAAGCTTCCATCCGGAGAAAAGTTCAAAGAGGTGGCCAACACTATTCAGAAGCACTCTCTGAATACCGTATGTGCTGAAGCCCGTTGCCCCAATATCGGTGAGTGCTGGGGAAATGGTACAGCTACGTTTATGATTCTGGGGGATGTCTGCACGCGGTCCTGTTCTTTTTGTGCGGTCAAAACCGGTCGCCCGCCACAGGATTTGGATTGGGATGAACCCCGGCGCGTTACCGATGCCGCTAGCAAAATGGGGCTGAGGCACGTGGTTTTAACTTCAGTGAACCGGGATGAACGTCAGGATGGCGGGGCTCCCATATTTGCTGAGTGTCACCGTCAGTTGCGTGAAGAAATAGAAGGGGTAACTATTGAATCACTTATTCCCGACTTCCGAGGGGTTTGGGAGGCGTTGCAAATTGTCATCGACACCCCGCCGGATGTATTGAGCCATAATCTGGAAACCGTTCCCCGCTTATATCGTGCGGTTCGCCCACAGGCAAAATATAAACGTTCACTTGAGCTTCTGCAGCGCTGTAAAGATCAGGGGCTTCGTACCAAGACAGGTATTATGGTAGGGCTTGGTGAAAAGCCTGAAGAGGTAATTAACCTGATGCAAGATTGCGTTGACCACAACGTCGATGTATTGACGATTGGGCAATATATGCAGCCAACCAAGATGCACCATCCTGTCGTAGAGTGGGTGCATCCCGATCAGTTTGCAGAATACAAGCGCATTGGCGAAGAGCTTGGTCTGGAACATGTAGAAAGCGGGCCGCTGGTTCGTTCATCCTATCATGCAGAGCGCCACGTGTAGATCTCTATCTACACGTGTAGCATTCACTGATTCGAAATTAAAACAGCCATCCTCTATTTTGTCGGCAGCCTCCTTTTAATTATTATTAATTATTATATAGACAGGCATCAGCACAGTATTACATCATTTACACCATGCTAGCATTAGGTATTGTCATAATCATCAGCTACCTCATCGGGTCCATACCATCTTCTATATGGGTGGGAAAGTTAGTGAAAGGAGTTGATATCAGGAGTCATGGCAGCGGCAATGCCGGAGCTACCAATACGTTCCGGCTGCTGGGGTGGAAGCCGGGTGTGGTGGTATTACTTATCGATTTTTTTAAAGGTTTTTCTGCTTCCTTCTGGATCAGCCAGTGGGCTTATTACATCGCTGACGGCCCGGTTTCTCTTTTCCCGTATTGGGATGTAGATCCATTTCTGAGGATTGTATGCGGCGTGGTGGCCGTTACCGGACATATGTTCCCGCTCTACGCAAATTTTGATGGAGGGAAGGGTATGGCAACGGCTGCCGGTATGTTGTGTGGGATTGAGCCTGTTTCTGTAGGTATTACGGCTGTTGTCTTCACCATTATACTGCTGGTCAGCCGATATGTATCGCTGGCATCTCTGGTTGCTGCTTTTATTTATCCTCTGCTGCTGGTTGTGTTGCGCTATGTCTTCGGATGGCCGATAGACGGAAGTATTCTTATTTTCGGGGCCATAGTAGGGCTTGGCATTATCATTAAGCATAGCGGTAACATCAGGCGGCTTATTAAAGGAAATGAAAACAGAGTCGGCTCATTCAAACCCGCAAAGGGCTGGCTTAACAAAGGTAAACAGCATTCAGAAACGTGAAGAAAGTAACCATTATCGGGGCCGGGAGTTTTGGGACCGCGCTGGCTATTGTATTAGCACGTGCCGGTAACGAGGTCAAGCTGTGGGCACGAGAGCCGGACATAGCTTATGCGATCAATAACCACCATAAGAATCCCGCCTATATTTCTGACATTATCTTGCCCGATGCCATAGAGTGTTATACCGATTTGGCTGCTTGTGTGTCCGGCCGGGAAATGATTGTGTTTGCTACCCCTTCGCATGCCGTCAGGGAAGTTGCAGAACTGGTAGAACCTCATCTGAACGGTAAAGAAATGGTTGTAAATGTAGCCAAAGGAATTGAAAACGAGACGTTTATGACGATGTCTCAGGTACTGAGCCAGGTACTTAAAAACAAGATTGTTGAAGATCATATCGGCGTTCTGTCCGGGCCAAGCCATGCAGAAGAGGTAAGCAAATTTAAGCCAACTACGGTTGTGGCTACTTCCTTTTCTAAACGGACAGCCCGAATTATTCAAGAGACGTTCATGACCCCCATGTTTCGTATTTATCTGAACTACGATATCATCGGAGTGGAAATCGGGGGTTCAGTTAAAAATATCATGGCTATAGCCGCCGGTATTGTAGACGGAGCTGAGTTGGGCGACAATTCGAAAGCAGCGCTTATTACCCGCGGGCTGCATGAAATGAAACGGCTGGGGATGAAGCTGGGAGCTTCCCAGGATACATTTTCGGGGTTGGCTGGGATGGGAGACTTGGTAGTGACTTGTACCAGTGAACACAGCAGAAACCGCTTTATCGGATACAATATTGGTAAAGGAAAGAAGTTATCAGAAATAGTCTCCGGAATGAATATGATTGCCGAGGGAATACGCACTACTAAATCGGTATACGACTGGAGTAAAAAACTGAATGTAGAAATGCCTATTACCGAAGCTGTTCATAAAATTTTGTTCGAAAATAAAGATCCCAAAGATATGCTTTATGATCTGATGACTAGGAATGCTAAAGAAGAAATTTTAATATAAGGTAGGTACCGAAGCGGGAACATGATTAGCCGGGCACTGTACAATATGTGCGGGTTGCGGGCTCAATTCATCTGTTCTTAATAATGATTAGCTAGATTTACAAACCGTAGGTGGAAATCAAGGTATGCGGCTATGGCTTTTGATAATCCAAAAACAATGACCTTGTCAGAAATGAACTACCTGGATGTAAAAAATCTGGTCCAAACGGGAGAGGGGGCCTACCTGGAATTTAAGAGAACGATACCATCAGCTGAAAAGATAGCCCGTGAAATAGCAGCCTTTGCTAATACCCGGGGAGGAACGCTTGTGGTAGGTGTTGATGACGATCGCTCTCTTATAGGAGTGGAAGGATATCAGGAAGAAGAATTCTTACTGAACCAGGCTGCTAATAAACTCTGCCGGCCCAAAGTTACTGTTACGATAGAAATAGTACAATTTGGTGAGCGCGACTTGCTGGTGGTTAAAATACCCGAGGCTAAAACTAAACCTGTATTCGTTAAAACACGCAAAGGCTTTTCTGCCTATATTCGCGATAAAGACCGTAGCAAAGCAGCCAGCAAAGAATATATAGAGGTTTTGAAAAAAGAGCATTCAAACAGGGGGATTACGTTTGAATATGGGCCTGCCGAGCAAAAGTTATTTCGTTACCTGAATGAGTATGGCGAGATTACGGTAGAAAGATTTTCGTACCTAACAAATGTTACCAGCCAAAAAGCTTCCGGCATTTTAGTCAATCTGGTAAGTGCAGGAGTCTTAAACCTGTTTACAAAAGATGATGTTGACTATTTTACATTTTCTTAAAATTTTGAATTAAAATAAAGGATTTAAGAATTATGTCTGTTGAACCCAATGAAAATCTGGATGACGTCATTGCTGAGCTTATTGATAGCGATGAAGAAGAATTGCATTCATCTCCTTTTGAAGGTATAGATGCTTCAACCTCCGCAGGAAAAACAGTTAGCCTTACGGAGCGTGCAGCCAGACAAATTCAAAAAATAAGAGCAGATGAACAGCTTGATGAGGCTCTCTATCTTCGCGTTGCAGTGGAGGGCGGCGGATGCTCAGGGCTCAGTTATAAACTGGGTTTTGACCATAAAAATGAAGATGATTCAACACTTGAGAGTCAGGGTATAAAAATGGTAGTGGATCCACGCCACATGATGTATCTGCAAGGTATGTCCATAGACTATCCGGATGGACTCGATGCACGCGGTTTTACGTTTAACAATCCGAATGCCTCAGAAACCTGTGGCTGTGGCTCGTCTTTCGCTACATAGTATTCTTGCCACTAAAACACCGCACAGGAAATTAGGAATGAATAAGGCCAACTCTTTGGATTTCGTTGCCCAATAGCGCAAGCGGGCGCCCGATGACGGGAATGGCTTCCTCGGTCTTCGGCCGCCGGTCCGCGGTTCTTTTAGCTTATTTTACTTGCCGTACTTTCCACACTTTCTGCCTTATCTGCCGAAACCCTGTTCGTTATCAGTCGGATGTCCCGCTTCAGAGTAAAATAGAACCATATCCATTCTACAAAAACCCTGAATCTGTTTCTAAAGTCAATCAGAAACAGGATATGAACAAAAGACCATATCAGCCAGGCGATGAAGCCGCTCAGTTTAAAACCTTTGATGTCGGCAATAGCTTTTGCCCTGCCGATGGTAGCCATGCTTCCTTTATCTTTATATCGGAAAGGCCGGTCCTCTCTTGCTTCCGGATTGATTCTAAGTCTTTTGCCCAAGTATCTTCCCTGTTGTAAGGCTACGGGTGCAAGGGCGGGCAGAGGCTGGCCATCTTGTTCCAGATAAGCAGCGTCTCCGATTACAAAAATATTGGGATGCCCGGGTATGCTCAGATCTTCGTTAATTCGAACGCGTCCTGTTCTGTCTTGTTCTACCCCCAGGGATCTGAGCAGTGGTGAATCAGCCAGAACGCCCGCCGCCCAAATGATATTGGGTGTATCAATGGCACCCTCTCTAAACTTAACGCGGTTGTTACCGATTTCGGTGACCGGGGTATTTAACAGTACGCGAACTCCCATATCTTCCAGCATTTCACGAGCTTTTTCAGACAGAGATCGCGGGTAGCCATTGAGTATGGCAGGTCCTGCCTCTACCAGAAAAATACGCGTCTCATTTTTGCTGAATGTGTTATAGTCGCGCATTATGTTGCGCTTGGCAATTTCGGCAATGGCACCGGCCATTTCAACGCCTGTAGGGCCACCTCCGATAATTACATACGTGAGATAAGGTTCACGCAGCTTGGGATCTTCCAGTTTTTCCGCTTCTTCAAGAGAAAGTAGTATTCGCTCTCGCACATCCAGAGCGTTGGCAATTGATTTAAGCCCGGGTGCAAAAGCCTCCCATTCCTCATTTCCGAAGTAATTATAATGTGAACCTGGAGCCAAAATGAGTTCATCAAAAGAAATGGTTTCATCATTGGACAGTGTAAGAGTGTTGCCTGCTTTGTCTATGGCCCTGACTTCATCTAAAATAACCCTGATATGGGGAGCATTGCCTAAAACAGCCCGTATGGGAACGGCAATATCTCCCGGTGAAAGAGCTGCTGTCGCAACCTGATAGAGCAGAGGCTGGAACAGATGGTGGTTAGCCCTGTCAATGATGGTGAGGTCTACGTCTGCTTTTCGCAATTTTTTTGCGGCCGATATTCCTCCAAATCCGCCTCCAACTATTACTATGTGTCTTCGTTCGTTATTCATAAATATCAGGTTGGTTACAGGGATTCCGGTTTGTTGCGTGTGGTCTGTTGTCAGTTATAAACTACCTGCTATTAATCGCTGACAGCATCCAGATCTACATCAATTCATCTTAGCTTTTGTTTGAATGAGGATATCCTCAATTTCTTCTTTTGTGACATAATAATGTTCATTGCAGAAATGACAAACGAGTTCCTGGCCTTCATCGCTGATTTCTTTCAGGTCGTTGTAACTGAGCATCGCCAATGCATCGATGAATCGCCCCCGTGTACATCTGCAAAAGAAATCTACCGGCTGACGGTTCAGCTCCTTAACCTCCAGGGGACGCACTGCCATTTGCATGACGTCATCAATATATAACCCCCTCATAAAAAGTTTATGAATGGCTTCAAAAGACATCAGCTTTTGTTGGAGTTGCTCTATCTGTCCTTCCGGTGCACCGGGCATGCGCTGTATGAGTATACCTCCCGCCTCGGTCACATTACCCTGTTCATCCAGGCCGACATCCAGTAGCACGGCTGAAGGAATTTGTTCAGACTGTACCATATAGTAGGCAATGTCGTCGTTGATATTTCCCTTAACCAGTTCAATGGTACTTCTTCGGGGCTCGGCTTCGTTATAGAGCGTTTTTGAGAAGGTAAGGATTCCAAGGCCGAGTCCGTCCCCTACAGTTACATCGCCACGTGTATAATCCAGCTCTATTTTCGGATGTTGCACGTAGCCTCTGATCTCTCCTACCCGGTTGGCTTCGGTTACAATCAGGCCTACCGGCCCTTCTCCTTCAAATCTGAGCTGCACCCGTTCTTCTCCTTTCAGTTCGGATGCCATAAGCATGGTAGCTGTAAGGGCGCGTCCAAGCAATACCGTATTTAAAAGAGACAAATTATGCCGTTCTTTTGCCGTTTTAACCACATCGGTGGTTTTGACTGCTGAAATCTTAAAATGACCGTCGGATGTAATTCCTTTGATAAGACGGTCTCTATGCTGAAAATCTTTGTTCTTAATCATAGTGTATTCAGGCGTTCTTTTTTGTTACTTAATCCAAAAAAAGCGGTCCAATCAAATATTGAACCGCCGGAAAATTATATGTACAATTCAAAACACAGAAGTCCGAGTTCAGAATATACCTATTCTGAACTCGGACTTCTGTGTTTTGGTTGTCTGGCTTTCTAGCTCTTGCCACGGTACATATCGCGAATGTGTCCGGAAAATTTACTTCTTGATGTGTAGATCTGGTGAATATATCCTACGTTTCTAATTCTATTCTCAGCCAAAATATTTGAAGCTGCAAAGGGAGGTATATCCTCTGCGTCGGCATAATCCAATATCTCCAGAATCACATCATATATTCGCGAGGCTTTGTCGTGAGCGCGCTGCTCATTGTACCCTTCCAGTTCGCTGGCAACATTAATAAGGCCTCCCGCATTGATAACATAATCCGGAGCGTAAACAATTCCCCGCTCACGCAGCATATGGCCGTGCCTTTCTTCATCATCTAAAACGTTATTGGCTGAACCTGCAATGATAGCACATTTGAAGTGATCCAGTGTATCATCGTTAACGACGCCTCCCAGGGCGCATGGACTAAAGATATCTACATCCAGTCCATAAATTTTATCCGGATGTACTACCTCCGCTCCGGTACTGTTGGCCAGAAGATTGGCCTTATCTTCATAAATATCAGAAACAAAAAGTTTTGCTCCTTCTTTTGTCAAAAGCTTAGCCAGGTTTGAGCTTACGTGGCCGGCGCCCTGGATGGCGATTTTTTTCCCATTCAGCGTATCCGAACCATAGGCTTTTTGCGCACATGCCTTTATGCCCATGTACACCCCGTAAGCTGTTACGGGTGAGGGATCGCCGCTGCCACCGATTGTTTTCGGAATACCTGTAACATATTTCGTTTCCATGTTTACCCATTCCATATCCTGCAAATCGATGCCTACATCTTCTGCGGTTATGTATCGGCCGCCGAGGCCATCCACATAGCGACCGAACGTGCGAAAGAGTTGCTCGTTCTTGTCTTTCCTGGGATCACCAATGATCACGGCTTTACCGCCTCCGAGGTTGAGCCCCGCAATGGCGGCTTTGTACGTCATGCCCCGGGAAAGGCGCAAAACATCCCGCATAGCTTCCTGCTCACTTTGATAAGGCCACATCCTGATTCCTCCCAAGGCCGGTCCCAGCGTGGTGTTGTGGATGGCGATAATGGCTTTCAGCCCTGCATTGGGTTCTGAACATACGATGATTTGTTCATGTTCGTAGGATTGAAGTTCATTAAACAATGGAAAGTTTTCATCGGTATCGTCGGCCGTTGAGTTTGAAATAGTAATAGATTGCATAGCCATATAAGAACGTTAAGTAATTAATGCTTTTATGATTTTAAAAAATCAGCCCTGACAGTACACAGGATAGGTAAGGGTTCAGTAAACACATTAAATCAGGACTATCAAGCTTCCTCCGGATTTACAGTGTTGTTAATTTAAGTAAAACGAATGAATTTTAGTAATGAAGCCGGTTTCAATGTAACCCGAATAGGACGCCGGACAGAGAGGCCATGGCCGCAGGTATAAGTGATAATTTGTATTCCGGTTGATGAACTTTTCATACTAAGTTGTATTTTATAGGTGCATTCTATGACGGGTAGGGAGACAGAATTTTCAGATACGTTAAAAACATGCGTTGGTCCCTGGCCTGACCGCCACCGGCCTCTTTATAACAAAAAAGAAAAAAAATGAAAAACTATGTCTTTTCGCTGGGTTTATGCAAAGCCTGAAAGGGAGGAGACTATATCCACCTTACAGAAAGAGCTGGGTATATCCGAAAGGATAGCCCATCTTCTGTCTTTAAGAGGTATAGATACCTTTGAGAAAGCTAAATTATTTTTCAGGCCGGATATCAAGTTACTTCATGATCCCTTCCTGATGAAGGATATGGACAAGGCTACCGAGCGTCTTGCCAGGGCAATCCGGTCCGGAGAAAAAATTCTGGTTTATGGAGATTATGATGTAGATGGAACCACTGCTACGTCCATTCTCTACACTTTTCTGAAAGATTTCGGTGTTGATGTAGATTACTATATTCCGCACAGGTTTAAAGAAGGTTATGGAATAAATATCGAAGGTATTAAATATGCCGATAAGCAAAATGTAACTCTCATCGTATCTGTAGATTGTGGTATTACCGCCATCGAAGAGACCAAACTCGCTAATCAAAAAGGTATTGATCTTATTATTTGTGATCACCACAATGTTGGGGAGGAAATTCCTGACGCGGTAGCTGTATTGGATCCTAAACGCAGAGACTGCACCTACCCATTCGATGGTTTATCAGGGGCGGGTGTGGCATTTAAACTGGTACAGGGCACACTGAGGAAGCTTGGGCTCTCCGATAAAGTGGCTTTTCAGTTTCTGGATCTGGTGGCCATTTCAACGGCTTCCGATATTGTACCGCTCATCGATGAGAACCGGATATTGATGCGGGAAGGGCTCAAACTGATAAACACAACACCCCGGGCGGGTATTAAAGCGCTGTTGGATTTGATTCAGATGGATGTGGGAACCATTTCAACCTCCAGCATCGTCTTTTCCATCGGCCCGCGTATCAACGCCGCTGGGCGGATGGGGGATGCGTCTAAGGCGGTAAAACTGCTCATTTCTGAAACTCCTGATGAAGCTAAATCCCGCGCTTATGAGCTGGAAGCTATTAACATTGAACGGCGCGATAAAGATAATAAAACCATGGAAGAAGCGATGTCTATGGTAGACAAGGAATATAATCTGGATAATATTTCTTCCATGGTGCTGCACAATCCGAATTGGCACCTCGGTGTAATAGGCATTGTGGCGTCCCGGTTGGTAGATGAGTTTTGTCGGCCGGCCATTATGCTGAGTACCGTTGACGGAATGATCAAGGGATCGGCCCGCAGTATTAAAGGATTTAATATCTACGAAGCGCTGCAGCAGTGTGAGGACCTGCTTGAACAGTTTGGAGGACATGAGTACGCAGCAGGGCTGACGATTCGTCCCGAAAACCTGATGGAGTTCCGCAGGAGAATGGATAAGATTGCGTCAGGTGATCTGTCGAATCAGGATTTTAAACCGGAGTTGTCTATTGATTGCAAGTTAGATCTGTCGGACATCGATATGCGGTTCTGGAAGCTGCTCAGCCAGTTTGAACCCTTTGGGCCGGGCAATCTCCGCCCGACCTTTGTAAGTCAGGGCGTGCGCGTGGTAGGCGTACCCACGATCGTTGGGTCCGGACATCTGAAAATGAAAGTTGCACAAAACGGTTCCGGTGTTTTTGACGTTATAGGATTTAACATGCATGAGTATCTTCCGGTTATCCGTAACTCATCAGAAAACTCACTGAATATTGCTTATTGTCTGGAGGAAAATTTCTGGAACGGCAAACGCACCCTGCAGGTCCGGCTCCGTGATATTCATCTTGGCAGCGGATAGGTTTGTTATGTCAACGGTGATTTTTAACAAGTAACAAGTTCCCTTGTGATGTAAGAGGGAGTCGGTATTCAGGAGTCAGGATTCAGAAGGTGTCAATGCTGGATTCTGACTTCCTGTAGCGATGTGTTCCACTAATGCAAAAAAACCGGAATATGCCTTTGTATAAAGATTAAAAGCTTTTATATTTGCCCACTCTGAAGAGGGACTGTAGCTCAGTAGGTAGAGCACACGACTGAAAATCGTGGTGTCGGCGGTTCGATTCCGCCCGGTCCCACTCAAAGCCCTTGTACGACAACGACTAAAACCGTGCAAGGGCTTTATTTATTTGTATCCGACTTGCTTTTACGCGTACCACCCACATGCCGATGTTGCGCCCGGGCGCGACCGCAGGCACTATCAAAGCCGGCAGAAGTTCGTAAACATCATTGGCATTCATTCCCGGGGATTGAGACCTCTCCTAAGCTCCCAAACACTTCTTCCAGACAGGATCAAACTTCTCTTAATCTCCCAAAGACTTCTATCTCTATCTATCGGCTTGAGAGAGGTGTTTAGTGGGTAGGGAGTTCTCTCAGACTATTTAGCGCCGTATTTCGTTTAGCGGCATTCAGGTTTGTTCAGCAGTGAGCCATTCCGCTGTAATAAATCTACTACATGAGTTGTAATAAAGATTTGGCAAAGATTAATATTTTTTAATATACTAAATATTATAAAAAATTAATATCAGATAGCAGTACTGAGCCGACGGCAGAAATAATCTACATACACACAACTGATAACAATATGGCTGTTAAAAGGGTACTTATTGTCGAAGATGATATGCTACTTTCTTTAGTCGAAGAGCGCCTGATACAGAAGTTGGGGCATGAAGTAGTTGCTAAAGTAGGAACGGGACAGGAAGCAATTGAAAGAACCAGAGAGCTACAACCCGACCTTATTATTATGGATATTGTGCTGAAAGGCGAGATGGACGGGATACAGGCTATGGAAGAAATCAGAAAAGAGTCTGATGTGCCTGTTGTTTATTTATCAGGCAATTCAGATCGCTTTAATTACGAGCGCGCAAAAAAAACAGGCTTTACAGATTACCTTATAAAACCGATAACTTCTCAGGATTTAAAAAAACCGCTGAATAAAGCTTTCGGTATGGACAACCCTAAAGGAAAAGATCAATCCCGAGAAATCTCTCCGAACGCGCGGATTCAATTAAACCATACAGCTTGATTGCTTATTTTTTAAGGTTGACCAGCACCCTTCCAACCTGTTTGCCTTTGAGGATTTTCTCTATTTCCTTTTCAAGGGTATCCAGTGTGGCTTCATGATACATTTCACTCAATTTATCGATCTTCCAGTCCGTGGCAAGTAAATGCCAGATCTGTTTTCTCATTGGCATCAGGCAGATTCCGGAGTCTATACCCATCAGGCTGACGCCGCGCAGAATAAAAGGATAAATACTTGTATTAAGGTGCCCGCCGAGTACGTTACCGCAGCAGGCTACGGTTCCATTGTGTTTTGTCTGCCGTATAATCCTGTCCAGAACAGCCCCGCCAACCGTATCCAGTGCACCTGCCCATTTACTTTTCAGTAGCGGCTTATCCGGGCCGGTCATCACAGAATCCCGGCCGATGACCTGCCGGGCACCCAGGTATTTCAGATAATCCTGCTGATCTAACTTCCCTGTCGCAGCAGTTACTTCGTATCCCCGTTCCGAAAGCAATGCTATAGCGAAGCTGCCAACTCCACCCGTAGCCCCTGTTACGAGCAGGGGTCCGTCTTCGGGTGCCGTGCCATTTTCTACTATTTTATAGACACCATATGCAGCAGTAAATCCCGCTGTACCCAGAATCATACTTTCCTTTAACGACAGTCCCTCAGGTAAGGGGACTATCCATCCGGCCGGTACGCTAATGTATTGTCCAAATCCACCCGGGGTATTTTGCCCTAAATCAAAGCTGGTAACAATAACTTTATCACCCTTATTAAACCGGGAACTGTCGCTTTCTACTACTACTCCCGCTGCATCGATCCCCGGTGTGTGTGGAAACTGCCGAGTTACACCTTTGTTGCCTGTTGCGGAAAGAGCGTCTTTATAATTAAGCGAAGAGTAGTGTACTTCTATCAGTACCTCGTGTGGAGGCAGACTGCTGACGGATCTTGTTTGCACCTCTCTGTTAAATGTACCTTCTCCCGTTTCAGAAACTACAAGGGCCTTGTATGTGGAATCTTTCATGAAAACAGCCTATATATCAATGGTGATTTTGGAACATGAATGCTATAACATAATAAAGAGAGAATAAAAATTTATGTGGTGCCAATCCCTAATATGTTATCCGGATGTTGACCAGCAGAGGCCGGCCCGGGAGAGAAACTCTTAATAACCATTTCGGTCGTCAACAAATAGTTACCTTATATTCCGGTTTACAAGAATCTCTTCCCTGGGAATTTCCTGCTCCTTCACCTTGACAGCATGTGCTTTGGGAAGAATGTCATGGCCAAAATAAAGTGCATACTGCTGGGTTATCTCGGCTCCAAAGAACAATATAAGAGCAGAGTAAAAAATCCAGAGCAGGATCAGTATAAGTGCTCCCGCCACACCGAATGCGTCGCTCATACTACTCTGACTTAGATAGAAACTGATAGCAAATCTACCCACCGTAAAAAGAAATGCGGTTATGATTGCTCCCGTCCATACCACTCTCCATTTTACGATGGCATCGGGCAGGAATTTATAGATGATGGCAAAAACCACCACAAGAAGCAGGAAGGAAATAGCGTAGCCAAGAATACCGAAAAGGATGGGGGATACGCCCGGTAGCAGCTGATCGAAACTTCCCTGGATGGAGATTAAAAGAGATTCCAGAATGAGAGAAGCCACAAGCAAAGCCCCGAGTATCAGAATTATGGAGAAGGACAGGGCGCGGTTCAGTATCATCTTGAGAAGGCTGTTTTCAGGTTTAGGCCTGACCTCCCATATTGTGTTGAGGGAACTTTGAATGACGGCAAAGAACGAGCTGGCAGAATAGACCAGAATACCAATGGCTAATATCTTCTGCCATGTACCTTGCTCGTTAATGGAATAGTTCTCGGCGGCCGTACGAACCATTTTGGTGCCTTGTTCACCCCAAAACACCTGGATCTGGCTATACAATTCTTGTTGTGCCGTTTGTTGCCCCGCTACGTAACCTACTATGGATATAAGTATAACCAGAATAGGTGGTATGGCAAATATCGTGAAATAGGCGAGGGCGCCGGCCAGTGTAAAGGGATCATTTTTCTGAAAAGCTGAAAAGGCCTTTTTCATCAGGAAAAAGGCCTTGCTGAAGATACCATTGTTCATAAACTCTCTCTTTAATGTTAAGGGGCTTTCCCCTGTAACATGCTAAGAGAGTTCCAGCATTCGGTTTAAAGCCAGGATGGCATATTCTGCTATTTCTGCTTCTACGGCTATTTGATTTACCACATTGCCCCGGGCCAGCTCATCAAGCGCCCACAGCAGATGAGGAAGGTCTATGCGGTTCATGGTGAGGCAGGGACACATAAAAGGATTGAGTGAGACGATCTCTTTGTCCGGATGTTCATTGATAATCCGGTTTACCAGGTTCATCTCGGTGCCGATAGCCCACTTGCTGCCCGCCGGGGCCTGCTCAATGGTTGTGATGATGTAATTGGTGGAACCGGCATAGTCTGCCGCCTGTACCACTTCAAAGGTACATTCGGGATGCACGAGGATGTTAAATTCCGGATCCCTCTTTCGCAAGTTTTCAATATGCCTGACGTTGAATTTCTCATGAACGGAACAGTGGCCTTTCCAGAGAATAACTCTGACCTGGCTAGGTTCTCCTTCATATTCAAACTTTTGCTCAATCGGGTCCCAGACAGCCATTTCATTGAGCTGTACTCCCAACTCGTAGGCGGTATTGCGGCCAAGGTGCTGGTCAGGCAGGAAAAGAATGCGTTGTTTTTGCGTAAAAGCCCATTCCAGCATCTTCTTCGCATTAGAAGAAGTGACTGTAGCCCCCCCGTGGCGACCAACAAACGCTTTTATTGCGGCCGTTGAGTTGACGTACGTGAGTGGAAGTATGGTATCGGAAAACGCATCCTGCATAATCTTCCAGCCCTTCTCCGTCTGATCGATATCAGCCATATCGGCCATAGAACAGCCGGCACGCATATCGGGCAGAATGACTTTTTGGTCGGGTCCGGTAAGCATATCGGCGGTTTCGGCCATAAAGTGTACGCCGCAAAAGACGATGTACTCTGCCTTTTTATTATCCGCGGAGATCTGTGCCAGTTTTAGCGAATCGCCCCGCGCATCAGCAAACTGAATTACTTCATCTTTTTGATAATGATGTCCGGGGATGAAGAGTTTTTGGCCGAATTGTTCCTTAATGGCCTGAACCCTTTCTTGCATCTCTTGTTCGGGCATCTGTATGTACTTTTTGGGAAGCGCTACGGCCGACTCGGCTTCCAGTATGTCTAAAACTTCCATGGGCTGGTCAGTGGTCCTGTTTTGTACTCTGATTTAAATTAAAGCTGATATCCAAAGCGATAACGGAGTGCGTTATATATCCGAGCGAAATATAATCAACATTTGTATTTTTATAAGCCCCAATCGTCTGTTCGGTAATACCACCTGATAGCTCGGTGACGATATGATCCGGTACCAAAGCGGCAAGTTCTCTTGCTTTTTCGGGTGACTGATTGTCGAGCATAATGATATCCGCTCCTGCTTCTACCGCTTCTAACACCTGCTCTTTTGTCTCGGTTTCCACTTCTATGCGTACCATCAGTCCCGCCTTTTCCCGAACGCGTTGTACGGCCTCTGCAATACTCCCGGCCGCTGCAATGTGATTATCTTTGATCATCACGCCATCATCCAGCCGGTAGCGGTGGTTAAAGCCTCCTCCGCAGCGTACGGCATACTTTTGGAGCATCCGAAGGCCGGGCAGTGTTTTTCGTGTGTCACAGATTCGGATTTCCGGGTTGTCGAGCGCATTCACAGCTCTTGCAGTGGCGCTGGCAATGCCGCTCATGTGTTGCAGCAGGTTCAGAATAACACGTTCTCCGCTCAAAAGAATTTCAGTGGGACCCCGAACTTCTGCTATAACATCCCCAGGCTTAACCTGTGAGCCATCTTGTTTGAAAAGGGTTATCTCGACACCAGGATCAAGCTGATGGTAACTTTCTTCTATGATGGCTAGTCCGGCTACAACACCTGCATCCTTGACAGTGAAGGTGCCTGTTGAATACGTATTGGCTGGAAAAATGGCACTGCTTGTAAGATCTCCAAATCCCAGATCTTCTTTAAAAGCTTTTTTAAGCAGTGAGCGAAGTTCGCTTTTATTCATATAACAATACAGCTCTACATTAATTATATTAAACGCACCAAACGATTGGTAATGATTCTTAAGCTGCAACAACCCTCCTTTGCAGGCAGGGAATGGCGTTTAGATTGTCATTTTCACAAACCGATTGCAAGGATTAAGTCTAACTACTCATTGTAGTACATCAGTTCCAATAATAAGGATTTTAAAAGAGTTAATTGAACTCAATGATTTATCTTGATTACGCAGCCTCCACACCTATGAGTGATGAGGCTATTGCGGTTTATACAAAAGTGGCACAAAAGTTTTTTGGTAACTCCGGCAGTATTCACGATTACGGATCATCCGCCCAGCGGATTACGGATGCTGCCAGAGAAAAAATAGGAGCCTGTATTAATGCGGGGCCCCGGGGGATCTTTTTTACGGGAAGCGGCAGTGAATCTAATCAGCTATCTATAATTTCGCTGGCTATAGCCAATCGCCATAAAGGGAGGCACATTATTACTACCGGCGCGGAGCATTCCTCAGTGCGTAACACCATGGAGGTGTTACAAGATGAGGGATTTGAAATCACCTACACTCCTCTTCTCTCTTCAGGGAAGGTAGATCCGGACCGGCTTGAGCAGAATATCAGGGAAGATACGATTCTCGCATCCATCCAACACGGTAATTCGGAGATCGGAACGGTTCAGGATATTAACGCCATCGGGGCCCTGTTAGAGCAACATGATATACTCTTCCACAGCGATTGCGTGCAGACCTTCGGTAAAATTCCGGTAGATGTACAAGAGGCCCGGCTGGACAGTATCTCCGTATCGGCTCATAAAATATATGGGCCTAAAGGAGTGGGAGCCGTATACATCAACCCTTCCGCTAACTGGAGGCCGGTTATTCCGGGAACCACGCAGGAGAAGGGTTTCCGGGCCGGTACCGTTGACGTGCCCGGCATTGCGGCGTTCATGGCAGCGGCTCAAGCCGCCGTTGAGCAGATGGATGCTGCTTATGAACGGGAGCAGGCACTTAGGGATCATTTTGTGGAAGAACTACTACAGCTGCCTTTTAAAATTACGCTGGAAGGAGACCCGGTTGAGCATTTACCCAATATCATCGGCCTGAGAATTCATGGGATGGAGGGACAGTACGCCATGCTGGAGTGCAACCGGCACGGTCTCGCTATTTCAACAGGGAGCGCCTGCACGGTAGGGACGGAAAAAGCGTCGGCCAGCATGGTGGCGCTGAATCGGACAGAACAAGAAGCCCGGGAGTTTATCCGTTTATCTCTGGGAAAACATACAACTCTGGCCGAGATTGATCAGTCGGTGGCCATACTGAAAAAAGTATTGACTCAATACTTCAGCATGGTTAAGCTGTGAGTTGAAGTAACGTGAGTTTGAATTGTGAAAGTCTCCCCTTAAGGAGAGCGTTCTCCTGCTCTTTACAAGTTATCTCGTTGAGCACACGTTTAATAGTAAGCACAATTACAATATCCAATTTTACCCTCTATGAAACTTATTACCTCACTTAAACCAGTGATTCTTTCGCTCTTGCTTATAAGCTACGCATCTACAGAAAATGAGGCTTCGGCTCAGGATAACGGAGTCTCTGCCGAGGTGGTTTTAACCGAGTATAGCGATTATCAATGTCCCGCTTGTGCGTACTTTAATCCTATTATTAACAGCCTCAAACAGGAATTTGGCAACCAGTTACATGTAGAATATCGGTTTTTCCCCCTCAGCGGCCACCAGTTTGGTGCTCTGTCTGCCCGCGCAGCCCAGGCGGCAAAAAACCAGGGCAAGTTTAAAGAGATGCATGATATGCTGTTCGATAACCAGCAGCGATGGGTAGCGGGCGGAAATCCACAGCCTGTATTTATAAACTATGCGCGTAAGCTGGGGCTGAATGTGGACCAGTTCAAAAGGGACCTGAATGCTGCCGAGACGCAGCGGATTGTCATGGAGGATAAACAGAAGGGGCAGGAGGCGGGCGTGAATTCAACCCCCACGTTTTTTATCAATGGAGAAAAGCTAGAGCAGAATCCTCCTACATTTGAAGAGTTTAAGAGCGTGATAGAGGGCTATCTGGAAGAGGCTGATTAATACAAAGGAGCGAGAAGTAAGAATTCAGGAGTCAGTAGTCAGAAGATGCTGATTCTGACTCCTGAATTCTATATTCCCCTTATAAGCTTGTAATACCGCCACATTTTTCTTAAGATCTACATCCATTTACTGAACGCTGTTTGTCGTTAGGAGTGCAGCTTTGGCGGATGCCATTGCGGCTGAGATCACATCCTTACCACCTGACCTGGATCATACCAGCGTAGGGAAACGACAGGAAAATATGTTTTCAGCTTTCCTCTTACCGGTGAGCAGCAAAACCAACCCATCTCATGGCTGCATCACCAGAACACGGTACCGTAACGGTATCCGATATCGGAGAAGCGGAACTCATCCGCCGTTTTTTTGAAGATCAACCCGTTGCCAATACTCAGCAGGTAGTGGGAATAGGTGACGACTGCGCTGTGTTGGATGATCAGGAACAGGAAAAATTGCTTGTGACAACCGACCAGCTGGTTGAGCGCATTCACTTTATCAAAGATCTGAGCTCTCCCTCTGATATCGGCTACAAGTCTGTAGCCGTCAACTTTTCGGATATCGCCGCCATGGGAGGCCGGCCCATCGCTCTGTTTCTGTCACTGGGCCTTCCGGCAGATACGCCCATTTCCTGGGTGGAAGAATTCAGCCAGGGCTTATTTGAGCTGTGCAGGCAGCACGAAGTTCAGCTTCTGGGCGGCGATACAACAGGATCCAGGAGGGATATCATCGTCAATATAACCGCGGTGGGGAAGGTACGTTCAGAGCAACTAAAGTTACGGAGCGGAGCCAAAGACGGCGAGGTGCTGTGCGTAACCGGCACGCTTGGCGATTCGGCCGCAGGCCTGCGGTTACTGACGGATGCAAATGCAGGCGGACTGAATGAAGAGCACCGTTCCTATCTGTTAACGCGGCATCTGCGTCCCCGCCCAGCCCTGGAGGAGGGCCGGTGGCTGGGTGAGGAACCTTCAGTTCACGCCATGATGGATCTGTCTGACGGACTCGCCACGGACGCCGGACACATCGCCGCCCGAAGTGACATCGGCATGGAAATAGACCTCCAGCGTATCCCTGTGTCGGATGCCTTTAAAAGCTTTATGAGCGTGCGGGGTGGAGATGCGGTTGACCTGGCACTGAATTGCGGGGAGGATTATCACCTGCTTTGTTCCGTTTCCCGTGAGGCTTATGAAGATGTTGCCCAACGTTTTGAGCAGAGATTTGATACTCCGCTATACGCTGTTGGAACAGCAACTGCCGGTCACAAAGATGTGCGGTATCATCGGGACGGAGAGCCCGTCGCCCTTTCCGGAACCGGATTTGATCATTTTAACCCAGGATAATATTTATGACTCACACACCATCAAAAACATACCACCGGGCGCTGACCATCGCCACTTCCGACAGCGGTGGCGGCGCCGGCACACAGGCCGACCTGAAGACGTTCGCGGCGCTTGGCTGCTACGGCATGTCCGTGCTGGCCGCGCTGACGGCTCAAAATACGGTTGAGGTGCGGGGCATCCATGCCCTTCCACCCGAATTTGTAGCTCTGCAGATAGATGCTGTGGCAGAAGATCTGGGAATAGATGCCGTAAAGATCGGAATGCTCTTTACCGCCGATATCATGAAAGCAGTGGCCGGCCGCCTGAAAGCCCATCATATCGGTAACATCGTGCTGGATCCCGTCATGGTGGCTAAAAGCGGGGCCAAATTGATGGAGGATGATGCGATTGAGGCATTAAAAAAGCATCTGTTCCCTTTGTGCATCACCGTTACACCCAACCGGCCGGAGGCGGAAACGTTGCTGGGACGAAAGATCCGGGATAAGTCGGAAGTGGAAGACGCGGCCCGCGAGATACTGGAGCTAGGCCCCAGATCCGTACTGCTGAAAGGAGGGCACTTCAGCGATGAGAAAAGCGCAGACTGCCTGGTACTGAGTGAACCGGATGAACACAACCGCGATGTGTACTGGTTTGAATCCGAACGCATCAACACCAAAAACACCCACGGAACCGGCTGCACTCTTTCATCGGCCATAGCGGCTGAGCTGGCAAAAGGCGCATCCCTGCCGACGGCTGTATTCCGCGCCAAAGAGTACATCAGCGGGGCTATTAAAGCCGCCGCCAACTACCGCATCGGCAAAGGCCACGGCCCCCTGCACCATTTTTATGAGGTGTGGGAGTAATAACGAATGTAATAGTATAGCTTACTGCTCATGATAATGTATGCCAATTCCAAATAATACCAAATCATTTTGTGTTTTCGCGTTTTAGTGGCCTCTCGTTACTAAAGCAATATAATAGCAGCTACAATAACTCAATCTGGCACATTATAAATCCAAAATACACATAAACCCATGAAATTCACCGAACGCCTCTGGAACCGAATCGAACCCATATACTACGCCGTACTGGAACATCCTTTCATTGTTGAACTGGCTGAAGGCACCCTGCCGGAAGAAGTATTTCTCTTTTACCTGAAGCAGGACACTCTATATCTGGCGGACTTTTCACGGGCATTGTCGATGGCCGGCATCCGTGCGGATACTACAGAACAAATGTTCGACTTCTTCCGGTTTGCAGGAGAAACGGTTACCGTAGAGCGGCAACTGCACGAGAGCTTTTACGAAAAGCACGGAGTGAAAATGGATGTTTCCAAATCTCCTTCTTGCTTTGCCTATACCAATTTCTTGCTGGCAACAGCTGCCGTAAAAGATAATGCGGTGAACATCGCGGCTCTGCTTCCCTGCTTTTGGATCTACAGGGAGGTCGGTATGGAAATTTACAAGAAGGCTTCGGATGAGAACCCTTACAAGCACTGGATCGACACCTACGCCGGAGAAGAGTTTAACAGAAGCGTGAGCCGGGCTATCGAAATAACCGATGAAGTGGCCCGATCAGAATCGGAGTCAAGGAAAGTGGAAATGGAACAGGCGTTTGTCCGTTCCACCCAACTGGAGTGGATGTTCTGGGACAGCGCCTACCGGCAGGAACAGTGGCC
>CALJMB010000367.1 GCA_937982515.1 uncultured Balneolaceae bacterium | reverse complement strand
ATTCATCTCCCCTCAAGGGGAGAGTTTTAAAACACCGTTTCTTATATCGAACTCACGTTATGTTAGACAATAAACACGATGCCGGAAGCCCCTGGGCCTCCGACATCACGACTGGCGGCTCAGGCTACAGAAGGTTGCTTTTCGGCTAGCGGTTCCACCTCCCTGACGGCCGAAATAATCTCCTCGCCGAACCGGGGGAGCTCATCCGTGAAGTGCAGAAAGCCGGTGAGCACCAGATCCACGCCGATAGCATCCAGCTGCCGGATGCGCTCCACAATCTGCTCTTTGGTGCCTATGAGTCCGGTTTTGAAGCCGTCGTTATATTGAACCAGGTCGTTAAAGTCGGAATCAGCCCACATGCCTTCTCCCTCAGGAGAGGACTGCCCCGCCTGCCTGACCTGTTCCCTGAAGCCTTCTACAGCCTCTTTGGTGGCATGCTCAATAATGTTCTCCAGCTCCTTCTTGGCTTCGGCCTCGGTATCACGGAGAATTACGAACCCGTTTACGCCGATCTTGGGAGGGGTGGTGCCGTATTCCTTGGCATATCCCCTTACCTGGTTAATGGTGTTGCTGATCTTTTCCAGGCTGCCGCCATTCATAAACAGCCAGTCGGCCGAACGCGCCGCCATTTGTAGTGCCCGCTTAGAGCTGCCTCCCATAAAGATGTCGGGCGGGGTAGCCGGTTTGGGTTCGCACGGAGCTTCATCAATATGATAAAAGCGGCCCTTGTGGGTGAACCTCTCTTCCGTCCACAGCCCTCTCAGGACCTCAATAAACTCTTCACTGCGTTCATACCGCTCATCATGATCCAGCCACGGCTCGCCAAAGCGGGTAAACTCATCTTTAAACCACCCGCTCACCACATTCAGGTGAAAGCGGCCGTTGCTGATGTGATCGGCTGTGGCCACAAAATTGGCAATGGGACCGGGGGTCCATTGCCCGGGATGCACGGCTCCGATCAGGCGTAGTTTTCAGTATTAGCCGCCAGGGCGTTGGCCACGCTCAGCGCTTCCAGCTGTTTCTCGGCTCCGTAGCTGCCAAAGAAGCGCGCCTGCGCCAGCGCGTAGTCGAAACCAACGTGTTCAGCGGTCTGTGCCAGTTTTTTGTTGTATTCGTAACTCCAGCCTGTCTTCATGGGCCAGTCGGTGATGACAAGTCCACCACTTACATTGGGTACCCAATAGGCAAATTTTGTATTCATTCTGGTTTGTATATTTTATTGCAGTTACCGTTAGGCGTGAGATTCGTTACTTGAGGGAGTTGCGAATCTCACCAAATAAAAAAAGCCCGCCAACCTGTTCAGGTTAGCGGGCTTTGATATCCCGGAATGGGAATTTCTTTGCATATCAAAACATCATGTCACCGCTTCTTCCTTTACAGGTATTGCTCTTCCGGCAGGCATACACATACACCGGCAACACATAGAACAACACATGTAAAAGAAGGTTTGTGGATTCATAGAGTAAGTCGTTTAAAATAAAGCTTTAGCTGCGGTTGCAGAGGAACGAATATAAAGTTCAATTGCAGAAAAACAAAAAAGATTCC
>CALJMB010000366.1 GCA_937982515.1 uncultured Balneolaceae bacterium | reverse complement strand
GCAGGCGGGAGAGTAGGTCCCCGCCTCCTCAACTTTTTTTTCCCCTGAAAAGGCTCTAACAGATTTAGATAGCTTACTAATTGAGCTTTAAATGGTAAGGGAGTAAATACTATTCATCTCAATAGCCTTTCTTGCTATTAACAGTTATTTACGCAATTCTTTTTTCATGAGCCTACAAATTCTATATATTAGTAGACATGATATATCATCTGCCTATCTGGCTAGTTGTGCTAACCCTAGATATAAGTCTTTAATATTTATATAATTGTTGCATGGAATTTTCAGATTTTATTGAACGCTTTAAGTCCACATTGTATAGTTTGTTTAATGAACAAGGGGATATTAATGAGTTAAGCCTTGAAAGGGGTCTTCCTAAAGAAATTTTGAATAAAGTGATGGAGTGCCAACCGCTTACAGTATTTATTCCGGAGAAGTACGGAGGTAGAGGAGGGAAAACAGCAGAGGCCCTGGCAATGTTAGAAACAAGTTCTTATGAGTCACTTTCACTCTCTTTGATGATGGGAATTAATGGGGCCCTATTTCTTCAGCCGGTTGCAAACTATGGGCAGGAAGGGATTAAGCAGGAGGTCTTTACCAACTTTATAGCAGATAAGAAAATGGGAGGACTCATGATCACAGAACCAGATTTTGGTTCAGATGCCCTTCGGATGGAAACTTCTTATCGCAAGAACTCTGTGACGGGCCTTTATCGTGTTGAAGGGACTAAACACTGGGCGGGCTTGACCGGAAATGCAGACTACTGGTTGATAACGGCAAGAAAACGAAACGAAAATGACAGCCTGGGCAGGGATATAAGCTTTTTCATTCACGATACAAGCAGAGGCGGGATAGAAGTTGAAGAATATTTCAAGAACCTGGGTCTGTATATGATTCCATATGGCCGGAATAAAATTGATATTGAAGTTCCGGGTGAATATAAACTTGAATCAGACTCAACAGGAATTAAAATGATGCTGGACGTGCTGCATCGGAGTCGTCTGCAATTCCCCGGAATGGGAATGGGTTTCCTGAGAAGAATGCTTGATGAAGCTATGGAGCATTGCCGGCAGCGTTTTGTTGGTGGCAAAAGTCTTATCAATTACGATCAAGTCAGAGAGCGCATCAGCCGGCTGCAATCTCATTTTACAGTCTGCTCTGCGATGTGCTCCTTTACAGGTGAGAATATCCCTTTAACTAAAGATGTATCCGGTATGGATCTCGCCGCTAACAGTATCAAAACTGTAACAACAGATATGATGCAAAATGCTGCCCAGTCACTGTTACAGCTAATGGGGGCAAAAGGATATCGGCTGAATCATGTAGCCGGACGCTCTGTAGTAGACAGCCGCCCGTTTCAGATTTTTGAAGGTTCAAACGACATATTATATCAGCAGATTTCAGAATCCGTATTGAAGAAGATGCGAAAATTTAAAACGGAAAATCTGTATGAGTTTCTTAATAGTCATAGCCTTACCCAGAATGCTACTGATTATCTGAAAGAGCTGTTGAATTTTAAAGTCGATACTCAGATGGCCCAGCACCGGCTGGTTGAACTGGGCAGAGTTATCAGCCGCATTATATCAATGGAATATACTCTTCATCTCAATGAAAAAGGGTTTAACAAAGAGCTTATCCAGAATACAATCGACACTCTCAGAGCCGATGTGGAACAAATGATGACAAGGTTCCAAAATTCGGGTTCAGCAGTTGTAGTTGAAAACTATCAGGAATCCAGCTCTTGGTTCGATTTTGTGGGATCCAAACAACTTGTGCATACTTAAAAATATTTGACGGCAACCGAATACATCATAACGTCATGAAGAAGGTTGTTGCACTCACAGGGGCCGGTATGAGTGCAGATAGTGGCCTTAAAACGTTTAGAGATTCTGGCGGGCTGTGGGAAGGTTATAACGTCCAAGAGGTAGCCACTCCGAAAGCATGGCGTCAGAATCCGGCACGAGTGCTGGAATTTTATAATCTCCGACGTAAACAGTCTTATAAAGCCGAACCTAATGCAGGGCATAAAGCTCTTGCACGGCTCGAAGAAAAATTTGATGTAACCATAATAACACAAAATGTAGACAATCTGCATGAGAGGGCAGGCTCATCTAACATTATACATCTTCATGGTGAATTGAGTAAAGTTCGCAGTGTAAAAGATGATTCCCTGATTTACGATATAGGAGACGGGGAAATAAAATTAGGCGATACTGCCGGTGACGGAGGACAGCTCCGTCCCCACATAGTTTGGTTCGGTGAAATGGTACCAAACATGGAAATAGCAGCAGAGGAAGTGTCAAAAGCAGAGATTTTAATCGTTATTGGAACCTCCCTTGTCGTATATCCCGCCGCTGGTCTGGTGAACTACGTTGATGCAGGAATACCAAAGTTTATTATAGATCCGGTAAAACCTGAACTTTATGATGCCAGAGGCTGGGAACACATACAGGAAAATGCAGCTACTGGCACCCCCGCACTTGTAGATAGACTATTAAGTACGCCTGATACGTAACAGATTTAAAAATTTGTTACGTCATAATTCTAAAAGATTCTAAACTACACGTTATGCCTGATAAAAAAGCAAGTAAAGAAGAAAGAGAGGTCCTGGAAAAGTACCTGCTTCAGTTTTTAAACCTCGAAAAGAGATTTCCTTTATTACCGGGGATACAGAATACCCAAGCCATTGCACAGCTTACTGGACTGGAAGCAGATGAGTTTATGAAGCTGCGAAATCGATTTGAAAAAAATGCAAAAGAGGCCGCGCTGGAGTTACTTAAAGAGGAGGAGGTTACAGATTGGCTGGATGATATTCCTTTTGATAGCGATGATACAATTGTAGCCCTTGGGGATTCTATAACAGACGATTTACAGGGCTGGTTTGGAATATTTAGTCATGTCTTGGAGATAACCGTACCCGAGGCAGATTTTACGTTTATAAACAGTGGTGTATCGTACAATACAAGTACTGATGCGCTAAAGCGGCTGAACCGCGACGTTCTGGCCCACAATCCTGATTGGGTTATTGTTGCATTGGGTACCTTTGATGCACAGCGTCTGCATGTGGAACCTAACCGTCCGTTGGTTTCGCTGGCAGATTATTGGGAAAATACCAACACCATTGAGGCAGCTGTAAAAGAAGTTACGGATAATCCCTTAATCTGGATTACTCCGCCGCCTGTGCTGACGGATATGCTTCAGAAAATCAGGTTGTTTGATTTTGACATCTTTAATGAAGATCTGCAGAACATCAGGGAGATTATTAGCGGAAAACAGGGTTATATTGTAGACCCGATGGGCACGCGTATGAGTGAAGATGGGGAAATCGAGGCCTGGAATTATTTGAGCGATGGTCTTCATCCCTCACTTTCAGGGCATGTAAACACAGCCAGAGAGTTGATCAGGCATTTAACACAATCAAAAAGGGTTGAGGGTACCAGTCTGGAACCCCCGGAAGATTACGAAGGCTAAAGGGTGATATTCAGATTAATGAGTTCAACTCCAAAGGAGTGATGCATATTAACACGGCTTCCTGTGACTTCCTTTCGGCTGATAATAGTCGGGTTCAACATTCCAAGTGCAATATTCTTTTCAGAATTGGAATAGCGGAGTAGTCCTCCTGTCTGCACGGCTGAGGCTGTCGTATTCTGTTTTTGATGAAATCTTTTGGCGAGTGTAAATGAATCAATAAGGCCAAACCCGAAACCTATCCAGGCTCCTACACCGGATCCGTATTGCAGGCCTTCCAGAACAGGATTGTTACCTATAATGGCAACCGATGCCGATAATGCAGCTCCAGCTACAGCACCATAAAATGTATCCAGCAGAATAAGAATGCTTGAGTTGGTTCCGTCATTAAAGGTACCTGATATATAAAATTGTTCGCCTATCGAGGTGGTGGTTATATCATACACCCCTACTCCCATTCCATAGATTGTACCCAGGCCTACTCCTATACGTACAGGGTCAAAGTCGTTAGAGTTTTGCAATGCCATGGTAGCGCCCCCTAAAAGAACACCGTTCATAGCTCCGTTCAGAGTGTTTCCGGCAAGCAACTCTATGGTTTGTGCCTTGGGGGTATGTATGATTCCAAAGAAGAAGACAATAATCCCAAATAAAGCGAACGTTGTTTTTTTCACAGTAGCCAGTCTATAGTTAAGCATTTAGGCCACTAAATTTAGTAATTATAAGTTGGGATTGCTACATCTAAAGCTAACTAACCGGGATCAGCCAGAGTAACAGGTAGCACTTGTCCGTTATAAAATGCCGATCCCGTCAGGGCAAAATCAGCAATGTACCGGCCGATTGCTGCGGCTGTAACCGGTGCGTCGAAACCAGGAAATGCTTTAGCCAGCATATCTGTCTGCACAGCCCCCAGGCACAGAGCATTGACTCTGATATCACGATCAGCCAGTTCAACGGCCAGGCATTCGGTGAGAATACTAACTGCTCCTTTGGCAACACTATAGGCTGAAAGGCCTCGGAACTTTGCACTCCCTTGAAACCCGCCCATACTGCTGATATTAACGATATGTGCCTGCTTCGCAAAGCCGGGAAGCAGCGCTTTGGTCAATAGTACATTCGTCAGCAGATTGGTGTCTATCATAGCCTGCCAATCGGTTTTGGATAGCTCTTCAAAGGGTTTATTAACAAGGCTGCCGGCATTATTGACAAGTATATTTACCCGGTTAAATTCATCAAAGAAGGAAGAAGTGAATTTTTGTATCTCAGACACATCGGTCAGATCTACGGGATATGCCCGGATGCGGGAGGGATACTGCGATTGTAGTTGCAAAAGCTGATTTTCGGACCGGGACATCGCAACAACCCGATGGCCCCGTTTGGCCAGAGCAATGCATATTTCACGTCCAATACCTCTGCTTGCTCCGGTGACAATTGCTGTATCAGGCATCGTTTTTATCGCGAAGTTAATAAGCAGCGTGTCTATAAACAAAAATCACACGATAAAAACACAGGTATCGGTTTTGTTTAAAAGAGTGAATTTGTTCATATTAATAAAGCTATTCCGGTTCCACAGTAAAATGTATCCGCCCTGCTAAAGGTACCGGCTTTATAACTAACTTCATCTTGCTGCTATGTTTGAGACACCAAAACGAACATTGCTTCCCCACAACATCCGAGATCTCAGCCCCTATGTTGCCGGTAAAACTATTGCCGAGGTTAAAGAGACCTATAAGTTGTCTCGTATTTCCAAACTGGCATCCAATGAAAACAGGTTGGGCTGCAGCCCTTCCATAAAACAGGCTGTGCTGGATGTTTTGGATGACGTTCCCGACTATCCCGACCCCGTTTCATGCAAGTTGAGATCGGCACTGGCAGAGCGTTATGGTATTGAAACGGAAAACATAGTGATCGCGGCCGGCCTGGAAAGCATTATCGCCAATCTATGCCGCACATTCTTCTTAAATACCGATGAAGCCATTACAGCCGACGCCACATTTGTCGGCTTTTTTGTTCAGGCAAATATAAGAGGGATAACACTTAGAAAAATTCCTCTTCAGAGCAATTACCGGTTTGATCTGGATGCTATAGCTGATTCCATCACCGGCAGAACCAAGATGATATACATTGCCAATCCTAATAATCCGACAGGAACGTATGTTACCAAGACAGAGTTCGAAGCGTTCATGAAGAAAGTGCCCGATGACGTGATTGTGGTCATGGACGAGGCCTACTTTGAATATGCGCGACAGGCCGATGATTATCCTGATACAATGGATTACAGGTTCGACAATGTATTGACCCTGCGTACTTTCTCAAAGGCGTATGGCCTGGCGGGAGTCAGAGTTGGATACTGCATGGGCAGCCGGGAATTGATCGGTCCTATGATGAAGACCAAACTTACTTTTGAGCCGGCAAGTCTTGCACAGGCCGCCGCTCTTGCCGCTCTGCAGGATGAGAAGTTTTTGAATGAAAGCATCAGAATTGTGGAGCAGGGAAGGAAGCGGCTGTCTCGTTTTTTTGACGAACATGGCATTTCGTATGTGCCCTCTATAGCAAACTTCGTAATGATGATACTTTCTACCCCGCAAGAAGCGATTGATTTTACCCAGGCTATGCTGGAGCAGGGAGTAATTCTGCGCCGTGTCAACGCTTTCGGTTTACCCAACTGTATTCGTATAACCATCGGAACTGAACAGGAGATGAAACATTTTGAAGAGAGTTTCGAACTGCACCTTCTGAAAGAGTAAATATATAATCGTATATAAAACGGTTTCTCATATGCAAGCCACGAATAAGCACGCCGCTCAAATCCAAAAGACAACATCGTCTTTTAACTGGAATGAACTGGTCCGTACTATTCTTTTATCCCGGGCCATGGATGCAAAAGAGGAAGAGGAATTAGTACCAGGTAAAAAGGTGCTCTATCAGTTTTCAGCCCGTGGACATGAACTTGGCCAGGTGCTGCTGGGTTCAATGTTAACCCATAAACATGACGCGGCCAGCGCCTACTATCGGTCCAGGCCTTTATTACTGTCGCTGGGGCTTGATCCGGAAGATGCAATGGCGGCTCCCATGGGCAAGTCGGGAGGGTATAGCGATGGACGAGACATCGGCGTGGTATGCAACAGGCCCGGGCTGGATGGCCCCACCGTGCTGCCTATGGCGGGGGATGTAGGTTCGCAGTATACTCCGGCCGTGGGATGGGCCCAGGGAATTGAGTATCGCAGAAAGATATTGAAGCAAAAGGAATATGAAGGGGCGATATCGGTAGTTTTAGGCGGTGACGGCTCGGTAGCGACTAATGGATTTTGGTCTGCCTTGACAATTGCGGCCACCCAGAATCTGCCGGTGCTGTTTTACATCGAAGACAACTCTTATGGGTTGTCGGTTCCGTGTGAATATCAGACCCCCGGAGGCAATATTGCGAAAAACCTGTACTCTTTTAAGAATATACGCATCTTCGACGGAGACGGAACGGATCCTGAAGAGGCGGCAGACCTGCTCTCCCGATCTGTTTCTTACGTAAGGAAACGCAAGGGCCCGGCATTGATTCATCTTTCCATGCCCCGGCTGGCAGGCCATTCGTACCAGGATAACCAAGCCTATAAAACTGAAGAACGGATCCACCGGGAATGGGAAAAGGATCCGATAAAGAACCTGAAGGCATTCTTAATACCCGAACATATTTCCAAAGCCCGGTGGGTGATGCTGGAAAAAGAAGTAGATGAAGAGATTGAAGTTATAACGGAGCAGGCAATAAATCGTCCCGAGCCCGATGCCTCAGCAGTTACCCGATATGCTTTTTCGGAGGTAAAGGATGACGGCGCCCCGGATCTGCAATTGATCGGAGGCGTAGCACCGGAGGGATATACATTTCCCGAGAGCAACGAAACGCCCAAGCCGGAGAAACAGCGCATTAACATCGTTGAGGCTATCCGGCGCACGCTGGAATACGAGCTGAATACAAATCCCAGGCTGCTGGTCTTTGGAGAAGATGTTGGCGTGAAGGGAGGTGTTCATGCCGCCACACTGGGCTTGCAGGCAGAGTTCGGAGAGGAGCGGGTCTTCGATACCAGTCTTTCCGAAGAAGGGATTATAGGAAGGGCTGTAGGACTTGCTTACAGCGGTTTGGTGCCCGTCGCTGAAATCCAGTTCCGAAAGTATGCTGACCCTGCTACCGAACAGCTCAACAATTGTGGTACCGTACGGTGGAGAACCGCAAATAAATTCGCAGCGCCTGTTGTGGTTCGTATGCCGGGCGGCTTTGCCAGATGCGGAGACCCCTGGCACAGCGTATGTAATGAAGTGTTTTTTGCCCATGCTGTTGGATGGCAACTTGCCTTTCCGGGTAACGCGCAGGACGCTGTCGGCCTGTTGCGTTCCGCCATGAGAAGTAATAACCCCACGATTTTTTTTGAGCACAGAAACCTGCTGGACGCCCGATATGCCCGCCGTCCCTATCCCGGTGATCACTTTGTGGTTCCGTTCGGCAAGGCCAATAAGCTGCGGGAAGGAAGCGACCTGACTATTATTACCTGGGGAGCCATGTGTGAGCGGTGTGAAGAGGCTGCGAATGAAACAGGTATTTCCACGGACATCATTGACCTGCGCACTCTCATGCCCTGGGATAAAGATTCGGTGCTTGACTCTGTAAAAAAAACCAATCGCTGCCTGATTGTTCATGAAGATACACAGACGGCAGGCTTCGGTTCCGAGTTAAGCGCTGTTCTGGCCCGCGATGCCTTTACCTGGTTAGACGCTCCTGTAGAACGGTTAACCATGCCCGATATCCCGGTTCCTTACAATGTTAATCTGATGGATGCTGTAATGCCGGGAGTAGATAAAATAGCTGCAAAAATGGAAGAACTGGCAGCATATTAGCATACCGCTCTGCTGAAGATCTCCTTTCCCTTCATGCAGATGTCGTTTTACAAAGTATCTGTCAGAATGTACGGAACTTCAAAAAGCCCAGACAGTTATAGGTACGTGCCGGCATCTGAGTGTCTGCACAATGGGTTATCCTGTATCGGGCAAATGTTGGGTAAAATAAAAAAGACAAATAATTGTTTTATTGTATAAATCGGGATTATAGCGGCCGATAACTCAAGACCTGGCCCGATGATTATCTGTATGTTATCCGCCGGCTTTATAGTATCAGAATCCATTCCACAGACCAACTATTGGCAAATCGTTGTATCTGCCCGGGATTCGGCTGAGAAGTACCGCTGCACATATAGCTGATCTTATGACATGTTACATACTCCACCCATAATTAAGAATAAACAGCAGTTACACGGCTAAAATAACGGAGATGAAATTCAGTACTAAACTAATACTAAGCTTTGTGGTAGTAACATTTCTCTTCCTGGCCATAGGTATAACTTTTCAGTATTTGAATTATGGAATTAAAGACCAGCTAGTAAAAGAGAGTGGAGAAGCTATTCGGGAATTAAAACTATCGGGTGAAATGGAGGCGTCGCTTTATAAAAGCCTTATCAATACTCACTACTTTCTGGAGGATCGGTATCGCAGGAGCCTGGAAGAAGAGCTTAGCGATTCAGGCCTGAGTACCAAACAAGCCTGGGAACACGTCAGGAAAGCGTTACAGAGTCTTAATAAAAGTTTGATGGCGGCAGAAGCAATTTCAGACACATTAAATCCGGGAGATACCGGCTTACAGGCAAGGGATTTGACTGTGCTTGGTGAGCTAAAAGACAGGGTTGATATTTACAACGCCTTAATTGATCAGCTTGTGCTATTAACAGAACAGAGTTATGAGGATGGAAAGGAATTCTTTACGGTAACCATAGAGCCTTACTTTAGAACCAATATGCTTCCCCTGGTAGATCAGTTCAGGGAAGAAACCCAAAAAAATCTCGATCGCGAAATAACCAAGCTGGACACGGAGCTAAGCGAATTAAGTAAAATACTGGCTATCGCAACAGCTGCAGCGCTTATCCTTTCTTTGATACTGGCTTACCTGTTGTACCGGTCTATAGCCATCCCGTTACAGACGTTGGCCGTGGCTGCCAGGCATATCGGTGCCGGCAACCTGGATGAAAGAATTGCAATCAAATCCGGCGACGAAGTCGGAGAGTTAAGCCTGGAGTTCAACAAAATGGCAGAGAATCTGAGCAAGACTACCGTTTCCAAAGACTTCATGGATGATATTATAGAATCCATGGCTGATGCTTTAATTGTAACGGATGAGCACGGCCACATCCGGCGTGTTAACTCGGCAACCATGAATATGCTGGGATACGCCGAAGAAGAACTCATCGGCCGGCCAATCTCATTTGTCCTTGCCGGGGAGCAAGAATCTGAAGTGGGGGAGATACAGTCGGAACAGGTATTTAAGAACCATGAAACATCTTACCGCGCCAAAGGAGGGAGCCTGGTTCCGGTTAGCCTGTCGCGCGCCTTGATTCACGACCGGGGCGAAAGGGTCCGTGGACTGGTATGTGTGGCGAGCGATATTACCCAGCGTAAGCTGGC
>CALJMB010000365.1 GCA_937982515.1 uncultured Balneolaceae bacterium | reverse complement strand
GATAGCTGATAGCTGATAGCTGATAGCTGATAGCTGATAGCTGATAGCTGATAGCCTAAATACAACCTAAATAAAAAACTGACTGAACGAGATAATATTCAGGAAATGGGTAATAAAACAAAAGAAGTACATTTCAGAACCAAGGGTATATTGCCCGTACAAAAACTGAAACTATTAGCTGAAGCCGGCATCATAGCCTCCGGGGAAAAGTACCCCATCCAGGAAAATCAGTTTCAGCCTAATTCGATTGACCTCAGGCTGGGAGAGAAAGCGTACCGCGTGCGTTGCAGCTTTCTGCCGGAGGATGAATCGGTTGAACAGAAGATACGCAAGCTAAAACAATACGAATTTTCCATCACCGAAGGAGCCGTACTGGAAACCAACTGTGTGTACATCATTCCGTTACTGGAAGAACTAAACCTGCCCTCGCAGATTTTTCCCCAGCAGACGCTTTTTAATGGGAAAGGCGACAAGTCGGAGTTCCGCATTGTTTCTGAAGAGCGCTTGTCGGCCAAAGCAAACCCTAAAAGCACAACCGGCCGGCTGGATATCTTTACCCGTGTCATCACAGACTACTCGCACCGCTTCGAGGAAATCCATTCAGGCTATCAGGGGAAGCTTTACCTTGAGGTAGTACCCAAGTCATTTCCTATCAGAGTGCGGACCGGACAACGCCTGAATCAGCTTCGTATCCGTCACGGGCTTACGGCCTTATCCGATCAGGATATCCTGCGTACTCATAGTTCGGATCCGTTACTGTTTGAAGAGAGCGGCGCTGCTGTGGATATGAACCGGATGAAAGTGAACAACGGACTTTTCATGAGTGTGAATTTGCACGGTGATCCGGGAACCATCGTAGGCTACAAAGCAAAAAAACACCGCGATCTTATAGACCTGGAGCATATCAATCACTACAAGGTCTCTGACTTCTGGGATCCTATCTATGCGAAGCAGGACGATCATCTGATTCTGGAACCGGAGGCTTTTTACATTTTTGCGTCCAAAGAGCGGTGCCGTATTCCGGAGCATCTGGCGGCAGAGATGATCGCGTACGATACCGGCTCCGGCGAGTTACGAACACACTATGCGGGCTTTTTTGACAGCGGCTTCGGGGGAACGGTGGAAGACAAAGGAGCCCGGGCCGTACTGGAAGTTCGCTCTCATGACGTCCCCTTTCTGATAGAAGACGGGCAAACCTTTTGCAGTATGAAGTTTGAACCCAATACTGAGATCCCGTCCTTTATATACGGAGCCGATATCCAAAGCAACTACCAGGGCCAGGGACTAAAGCTGGGTAAACACTTTAAACAGGAATAGGCGGGGAGGTTCACAAAAGAGCTTCATACGCGTAATTTGAGCCGGGCCTTCCCTCTCAAAGCGGCGGAGTAAGGCTCTCAGAGTGTCAGAGTAAGGCTCTCAGGAGCTCTGGACAAGGCTCTCCGGCTGCCAAAACAAGGCTCTCTGAGCCACGGAGTAAGGCTCTCCGTCGGTTGGAGTGAAAATAGGCTGATTTTTCAGAATAAAGATGGTCAGAACCGGCCCGGGTAGTAGCATGTGTATCGGTGCCAAGATCTATCTCCCCCTGCTTGATAAAAGAGGGTTGTCTGGCAAGTAGTGTGAATAGCAGGCAATCGTTATTGTGAATGTAATACGGAAATCCATACATGATGTCACGATACCGATGTCAGGGCCATTACCTGAAGGGCGGGGCAAGCGTCCCGGCATCGCCAAATGGAATGCGTATAATTCTGTACAACAGCAGCAAAGGAAACGTAACGAATGAATATCTTTTTTGCACCTCCCCGGCACATTCATGGTTCACATATCAAGCTGACGGGCCAGGAGGCTATCCACGCTTCAAAGGCATTACGGCGGCGGCCCGGTGACGCCATCACCGTGGTAGATGGCCAGGGAGGCTGGTATGAAGGGACGATCGTTGGAGTTACGAAAGAGACGGTGGATATTGAGATTTCCCGTTCCGAAAACAGGCCGCAGAACGTACCCCGACTGGTGTTGGGACTCGGTATCATCAAGAAACGCGCGCGCCTGGAGTTTGCCGTGGAGAAAGCTGTGGAGCTGGGGGTTTCGTCTATAGCTATGTTCAGAAGTGAGCATACGGTTAAGGAGAAGGTACGGCCCGACCGGCTGGAGTCTGTTGTACTTTCAGCTATGAAGCAGAGCATGCAGGCGTGGCTGCCGGAGATAAAACTATATGAATCGCTGGATGAAGTAATCCGGCATCACGAGGATCATACTCTGCTGGCTGCCCATGAAAAGACCGAAGCCCGGCCGGGAGTCGATACGGATTTCAGAAAGCCGGGAAACATATTATTATTAGTCGGCCCGGAAGGAGGGTTTTCTGACAGTGAAATTTCGGCCATCCGGGAGAAAGGGGGGCAGCTCATTTCCCTGGGCAGGAACCGCCTTCGCTCTGAAACGGCGGCCATTGTACTGTTGAGCCAGTTTATTTAACGCACGTTCGGAATAAGAATGTAAAAAGGAGAAAGGAGTCCCCCCTCCTTGCGGAGTCTTATGATGTGGGAAGTCTGGAGACTTCCCACATCATAAGGCCGGGCACATCTAGAACAACTTTTCTGGACAGCCTCAGAATTCTAAGTGGTTTTTTAATACTCATATTCCAAACCCGTCTTACCTGCATATAAAAAAAGCCCGGCAAAAGATGCCGGGCTTTCTATAAAGCTGAAACTTGTAAAACCGGTTAATTGCGGTTCAATACCGGGCTTTTATGGTTGGCGGCATATTCTTCCAGGGCGCGAACTTCATCCCACATGCCCATAGCCTTTTTCAGGGTTTCGTCAAATACATCATTGATGATGGGATAGAATTTCTTCAGGCCCCAGACTTGCTGCGCCAATTGAGCCTTCATTAAACCGCGGGGCATCCATTCAATTTCTTCAAAATGTCCCGGTGGTATATACAGCGTATCCGATTTGAAATCAGGTGTGGTTATGGTGTCGGCAACAACCACGTTGTTCTCCTTTAGCATGGCGAAGACCCGTTCCATATCTTTTTCGCTCCATTCGAAATCCGTGCGGAATCGCTCGAAATCATCTTCCCATTCATAGCGGAATGCCTCGCTGTTTTCATCCAGATATTCACGAACAAAATCAAATCCGATTCGTTTACGAAGCATGTAGTTATAAACAGCAGCCGATTGTGTAGAATCTTCTTCTATAACGTGATCCGGTACTACACCGCCGCCGCCGTATACGATGCGCCCGGCATCGGTACTGTATTTAAGTGAGTCTGGTACATCACTGGTGAATTCAGAAACATCGGTGAGGGCGTTATTCTGGCGCTTATAGATCTCATAAGCATATTCTTCGCGGCCCCTGGAGTAAGGCTTTTGAATAAGCCGCCCGGAAGGGGTGTAATAACGGGAAATAGTAACTCTGATGTTGCTGGAGTCTACCAGGCTATACTGCTGTTGTACCAGCCCCTTTCCAAATGTTCTCCGGCCAACTATGAGTCCCCGGTCGTGATCCTGGATAGCGCCGCTGACAATTTCACTTGCCGAAGCGGAGCCTTCGTTAACCAGAACAATAATCGGTTCGTCCTTGAACTCCCCGTCTCTGCGGGAGTAATAGGCACTTGTAAACCGGGGATGGCGGCTTTCTGTGGATACCAGTTCCGTGCCACGGGGGAAGAACTCTTCCGCGATAGCGATGGCTTGCCCCAGATAACCGCCGGGGTTTCCCCTCAGATCTACGATGGCACGTTCCATACCCTCTTCTTTCATACTTTGCATGGCTTCCATAAACTCTTCATGGGTGGTGGCAGCAAAGCGGTTGATCTTCACATAACCGGTTTTATCATCCAGCATGTAAGAGGTGTCTACGGTGTAGAGCGGAATATCGTCCCGGGTGATGGTAAATTTCATAGGCTCTTTTACATGAGGCCGCTTGATTGTGACGTCAACTTTAGTGCCTTTCGCGCCGCGCAGGGTATTACGCACTTGCTCATTCGTGAAGCCAATGGCGCTGCTGTCTTCGATCTCCACAATCCGGTCGCCCGACATGATTCCCAATTGATCGCTGGGCCCGCCGGTGATGGCGGAAATGACGGTGATGGTATCCTGAATCACCAGAAACTGGATGCCGATGCCCTGAAATTTGCCCGCAAACTCTTCTTCAATAGTTTCACTCGCTTCCGGGCCGATATAGACGGAATGGGGATCCAGCATTTTAAACATATTCTTGATGGCGTCTTCCGTGCGGGCCGTCATGTTTTCGTTGGGGTAGTTGTTAGCTACATAAAGATAAGCTTCTTCAAACCTGGTAACAGACTCACGCAAGTCTTCAATCCTGAAATCGGCGTTGAAGGAGGTGTCAGCCGGTGTATTCTCAAGCTCCGCCGTACTGTCATCGAGATTGGCTACCAGGCCTTTAATTGCCCTTTTAAAGAGGCGGGTTATATCTACCTCGTCTACGTAATTATCGATGATCTGACGCTGGGTCTGGATAATTTTCTGGAGGTTTTCCCGGTCTTTATTCCCATCCTGTAGTATGGAATCCACACCTGCAAGCCAAAAAACAGATAAAAGAGCCAGGATGGCAATATTAGGGGCTAAAAACTTTTTTAAGCTCATCTTAAAGTCTGATTGTGGTTAGTTTGATCTTACATTAACGGCTTAAACCCGGATATATTAACTGTAAACAGAAGAAATCTGTGTGGGTTTCCCATTTTACAAAACTCCAAAAATATTTAACAGGTTAAGTACCGCAAAATGCTTTTACGATTTATTAAATAAACTACAGGATATAATGACTCAGATCCTGATCTTTGACGAGATCGTCAAGCTGTTTGTTTACATATTCTTTGTCGATCGTAATCTCTCCGGAACTGATATCATCCGGCACGGCATACAGCAATTCATCCAGCAAGGTGGAAAGAATAGTATGCAGGCGCCGGGCGCCGATATTTTCTACCCGCTCGTTTACCTGAGCTGCAATGGCCGCTATTTCCCGAATAGCTTCGTCCGTAAAGCTGATGGTTACCCCTTCAGACTGCAGCATGGCCTGGTATTGTTTGGTAAGAGCATTCTTGGGTTTGGTCAGAATATCAAAGAAATCATCTTCAGTAAGCGAATTGAGTTCAACCCGGATAGGGAAACGCCCCTGTAATTCCGGAATGAGATCCGAAGGCTTGGAAACATGAAACGCACCCGATCCTATAAATAGTACGTGATCGGTTTTGACCATCCCGTGTTTTGTAGATACGTTACTGCCTTCTACAATAGGCAACAGGTCGCGCTGCACGCCTTCCCGGCTCACATCAGGTCCGCCGCCTCTGCCATCTGACGCGGAGGTTGCCACCTTGTCAATTTCATCAATGAAAACAATGCCCTGGGTCTGAACCCGCTCTATGGCTTCCTGAACGGCGGCCTCATGGTCGATGAGCTTTTCTGCTTCTTCATCCAGAAGTAACTGGCGGGCTTCTTCAATCGTTACATTCCGCCTGACTTTTTTAGTGCCCGTCAGGTTACCCAGCATATCCTGAAGGTTAATGCCCATTTCTTCCATGCCTCCCTGCGGACCGAAAACCTGCATCATAGGCGCTTTGCTGGACTTGACTTCGACCTCAATTTTACGTTCATCCAGCTCTCCGCGCCGCAGTTTCTCTCTGAACTTCTCGCGGGTCCGCTCATTGAGCTCTCTGTCGCTGGCTTGTTCAGGGTTAAAATGTTCATTTGGCTGAAAGCCTGCTCCGGACGAGTTTTTTTTGACCGGAGGGATTAAAATATCCAGAATGCGTTCTTCAACAATTTGCTGGGCTTTTTCCCGAACCCGCTCCTGCATTTCACTTTTAACCATGCTTACGGCTATATCGGCCAGATCGCGGATCATCGATTCCACGTCACGCCCCACATAGCCTACTTCGGTAAATTTTGAAGCTTCAATTTTGAGAAAAGGGGCGTGAGCCAGTTTAGCCAGCCGTCGGGCTATTTCTGTTTTCCCTACGCCGGTAGGGCCGATAAGCAGGATATTGTTGGGCAGAATTTCATCTCTTATTTCTTCATCAGAATTCATGCGCCGCCAGCGGTTACGCAGGGCGATAGCGACAGAACGTTTGGCATCTTTCTGGCCGATAATATATTTATCAAGCTCGTCTACGATCTGCCGGGGGGTTAAATTTTTCTCTTCAATAACGCGTTGCATTGGTTTATCAGTCTTCAATTTCAAGAATGCTCAAGTTATGATTCGTGTAGATGCAGATATCGGCGGCAATATGCAGTGATTTCTCAACGATTTCTCTGGCAGACAGATCGGGCGAATTCTCTTTGAGTGCACGTGCAGCTGCAAGGGCAAACGATCCGCCGCTGCCAATAGCCAGGATCTGATCATCAGGTTCAATTACATCTCCCTGGCCGGATATCAGAAGGGCTGTTTCTTTGTTCATGACCACCAGCAGGGCTTCGAGCTTTCTCAGGAACTTATCGCTGCGCCACTCTTTGGCAAGTTCCACAGCGGCACGCTGAAGGTTCCCGTTATATTCTTTTAGCTTCTCTTCATACTTTTCAAAAAGAGTGAAAGCATCTGCAGTGGATCCTGCAAATCCGGCGGCAATCTTTCCTTCATACAACCGCCTGACTTTGGTAACGGTAGACTTCATGACCGTATTTTGCATCGTTGCCTGACCGTCTCCGCCGATAGCAGCTTTTCCGTTGTGTATAATTCCTACGACGGTCGTCGCTTTCATAGTTGGTAAACCCATAGACAAATTTCCGGCTTTTATTTACTTGGAAGTGTGATTCTGTACATGTAAGGCGGCGATATGATCAGGAATTGGATGTTTTGTAGTACTTAGACCTCGGATTGTTTCTCTTCTTACCCGATCGTGAGCCGCGTTCCGGAAGATCCTGCCGGTGATTGCCATTTGCTTTGTGGGAAGAACGGCCTTCGGAGTTACGATCTTTGTTGTAGTAATCCAGGCTGTCCCGGCTTTTCTTGTCTGAGTCGAGTTCCTGCAGGCTGTTTTCGGCATTCGCAATCACTTCATCGATATTTTCATTTCTCATAACAACGTCGGTGATATCAACATCCGAACCGGCCAGTGTTATTTTATATTCGTTGAGCGATACCGTATCGTCCGCGACAAGAGAGATTTTAACCCGGTACCGGAACATCCATCTCCATTTGATGCTGAGGAAGCCTTTTTCCAGGTGAGACTTGAGATATGGGTTTATATAAATATCTATAGCCCTGTATGGGGTGTCGTGTTTAAATTTACTGATCCAGGCATCCAAATCTGCAATAATCGTGTTTTGTGTTACCACACTGCCGGATCCTCCACACATGGGACATACCTTGGATACGGAGTTGACCACGCTTGGCCTGATGCGCTGCCGGGTGATTTGAACAAGCCCAAAATCACTCATCCCTATCACATTGGTCTTAGCGGGATCTTTTTTGAATTCCTTTTTAAGCTCATCATAGATTTTCTTGCGGTTTTTGTCATCCCTGAGATCGATAAAATCGACGACGATAATTCCCCCGATGTCCCGGAGCCGAAGCTGCTTGGCTATTTCACGCGCCGCTTCCAGGTTGGTTTTAAGGGAATTGTCTTCCTGTCGCTGCTTGGCTGCATAAGGCCCGGAGTTTACGTCCACCACATACATAGCTTCTGTCTGTTCAAAGATGAGGTAACCGCCGGATTGCATGCGAACGCGGGGACTAAAAACAGAGTCCACGTCTTTGGCAATTTTCATAAAATCGAAGATGTGCTCCCGCCCTTTATAAAGCTCTACGTTGGGCACCATGCGGGGGGCGATCTGAGCTACATACGACTTTATCTTTTTGTACGTAGCCGGATCGTCTATCAGCACACGGTCGTACTGTTTGGCAAACAGATCGCGAACCAGGCTTTCGGTCATGTCCAGGTCGTTATAGAGGAGGGCAGGCGGCTTGGCTGTTTCCAGGCGTTCGAGAATACGCTCCCATTTTTTCAGCACGCTGCGCATGTCGTCTTCCAGCGCTTTTTTGTCTTTGTTCTGGGCCACCGTGCGGATAATGACGCCGAAGCCTTCCGGCAGCATAGATCCCACCGTACTTTTCAGGCGCCGCCGCTCTTTATAATTGCTTATTTTGCGGGATACGGCGATATACTCGCCCATAGGGATAAGCACCAGAAAACGCCCCGCAATAGTAATATCGGTTGAAATCCGCGGGCCTTTAGAGCCAATAGGCTCCTTCACAATCTGCACAAGCAGCTTTTGCCCGGGCTGTAAGATTTTCCCCGCCCAGTTCTGCTTCTCATAATTCGATATCTTATCGAAATTGGTTTTCG
>CALJMB010000364.1 GCA_937982515.1 uncultured Balneolaceae bacterium | reverse complement strand
GTGATCATGCCCGAGAGCTTTGAATATGCCCGGAACGGCGGACGCAAATACCTCTTTCGGAATAACGGGGATGGAACCTTTACCGAAGTAAGTGAAGAGCTGGGGCTGGAAAGCCGCAGATGGACACTGGCCGCCTCCGCGGCCGATCTGACGGGCAACGGCTACCCCGACCTGGTACTGGCCAACGACTACGGCGTGGATCAGCTTTTTATCAATGAAGAAGGAAAGAGCTTCCGCAACGCCGGCGATGAAGCGGGTATGGGCTTCGCACCTAAAAGCGGGATGAATGTCTCTTATGGCGATATCCTGAACCAGGGCAGGTTTTCCATTTACATCACAAACATTTCCGAGCCCGGCGTGCTTATCCAGGGCAATAATCTGTGGGTTCCGCGGGAAGGTGACGGCAACACCGTAACTTTTCAGAATCTGGCGGGAAACCTGGGAGTGGAACTGGGAGGCTGGTGCTACGGAGCCCAGTTCTGTGATCTCAACAATGACGGGAATACTGACCTGTACGTAACCAACGGGTATGTATCAGCAGCCAAAGGAACCGATTACTGGTACGATTTTTCTAAAGTGGCGGGAGGAAACAAAAGCATCATATCCGATGCCAAAAACTGGCCGGCTATGGAAGGCCGCAGCCTGTCGGGGTACCAGAAAAATAAACTGTGGCTCAATGACGGAGCCGGCAAGTTCCGGGAGATAGCCGGAGCCGTAGGTGGTGGGCTGGATCTGGACAGTCGTTCCGTGGCAGTTGCCGACCTTTGGAACCGCGGCGTGATGGATATTATCGTAGCCAGCCAAAACGGACCGGTTAAAGTCTATAAAAACAATACGGCTGACCGGAATCACTGGATCGCTTTTAAACTGGAGGGAACACGGAGTAACGGAAGCGCCATAGGGGCAGAGCTGAAATTATACTGGGGTGGCAAAAGACAACTTCAGGTTGTTTCCGGTGGAAGCGGATTCAGCTCACAAAACCAGCGTCCCGTTCATTTTGGGTTGGGTGATCATACATCTGTAGATAAGCTGGAAATACGATGGCCTTCCGGCATCAAACAAACCGTAGAAAATCCCGCTGTTGACCAGCTTCATATCGTTCAAGAACAAAAACAGAATACCCGGCAGTTGGGGTATAACGAATAGGTTCTGAAAACTATGGACTGGCATAGCGCAAAGAGCATGGCGCATAGCAACGATAAAACGCTCTGCGCTTTGCTCTAGTGAGCCTCCTCAAGGGAAGAGTGCACAGAGCCTGTTTCTTATTTCAAATCATATCAAATAAATTCAACAAACCATGAGCCAACCCCCTGCCTTGTGGCAAAAAGTAAAAAAGCTCCGCTATAACAAGCGATATACGCCACCGTTGCTCATTACCGGTATTTTACTGGCGGCTCATCTCTCGTTCGGGATACTGGAGAGTTATCCAAGACTGCTGCTGGCTATAGCGGCCAGCTTTGCAGCTGAAATAGTCTTACATCACCTGGTAGTGGGAGGATGGAGAAATATGTCCAGCGCTTACATTTCGGGTATCAGTGTGGGAATTTTGATACGCTCTCCCTTTTTATGGCCCTACGCCCTGTGCGCCATGATCTCCATAGCCTCCAAATATGTACTGCGCTATAAAGGCCAACACTTGTGGAATCCATCCAACTTCGGTGTAGTAGCGCTTTTGCTGCTTGCACCAGGAAGTGTGGCTGTACTAAGCATCCAGTGGGGGAATAATATGTGGGCCATGCTGGTCATCTGGATTGTCGGGTCGGTTTCGATATGGCGCCTGCGCCGGTTTCATATCTGTGCAACCTACGTGCTCTCCTTCCTTCTGTTTGCATGGATCAGAAGTATGATCACCGGCGATCCGCTGCTTGCGGAGATATCGCCCATCACCGGCCCCATGTACCAGCTTTTTGTCTTCTTTATGATTACCGATCCCAAGACAACGGTACACAGCAAAAGGGGACAGTACCTGGTTGCCTTTCTGATTGCATTTGTGGAAATGATATTGCGGCTGAACGAAGCGGTATACGCACCGTTTTACGCACTCTTTATGGTGGGGCCCCTCGCGCTGCTAATAGAACAGTGGTGGAAAGACAGAAATCATGAAGAAACCGGTATGCCGGCAACAGTTGTACAGGATAGATAAGATTTAATTGAATCGGCTGAGCACTAAATTAACAGTGAATCAGTCCTCGTTGTACATCCGGGGTTGATGATCGGCGAGACAGGAGGCCGCGATTGACAGGCCAGAGTCGGGAGAACGGACACTGCAGGCCATAAAACCGTAGGGGGCATATCGCATACGCCCAAGACCGGATGAATAGAAGGCCGATCCCACGAGGGGGACGGATAAGTACGGGAAGCCTTTGATTTCGTGTAGCAAATCAATAGTAGCCATTTAAAGAAAATCTTTTATTTTATGCAGGTTGGTAATAGCGATTCCATTTCATGATGTCGGTATACTCTGACAGGCGGACACTATAGAAATGGAATCGCTATAAGTTACTCTTAAAAGGGATAGTCAGAGTTTTACAGGGAATGACATAACAGCCGGGGTGGAAGGAACATGGGATTATGAGTCACGTTATTTAATCTCTCCATATCTCCAACTCATAATATTAAGACATAAAGGGATGAAGCAGATGAGTTATATTTTGAAATCAATTGCGTTTATAGCATGTGTAGTACTCTACACATCGCCACTCAGAGCACAGGATATGAAGCCGGAAGAAACCGAAGTCTGGGAGCCGGTACCGGAAATAGTAACACCGGGCCAGACTGCTCACGCTCCTCCCTCCGACGCCATCATTTTATTTGATGGGAAAGATCTTTCCGCGTGGCAAAGTCCCCGGTTCAAAGGAGAGCCGGCATCCATGAATGGAGTCAAAGAAGCAGGAGATCAAAGAGACGCTGATTTTGAGCATGAGGAAGCAAAGTGGAAGGTAGCGGATGGATATTTCGTTGTAGAGCCCGGCACAGGAGCCATCGAAACCAAAGAGAAATTCGGCAGTTCCCAGCTGCATGTTGAATGGATGGCGCCGGTTGACGAAGGAAAGAGCGGACAGGGTTACAGTAACAGCGGTATATTTCTGATGAGCCTGTACGAAATACAGATCCTGAATTCATACGAGAACGAAACCTATGCCAACGGACAGGCCGGCAGTATTTATAAACAGCATATCCCACTGGTAAACGCAAGCAGGCCTCCGGGAGAGTGGCAGTCTTATGATATTATATTTACAGCTCCTGAATTTGATAATGATGGTGAGGTGATATCGCCCGCAAGGGTTACCGCTTTTCATAACGGTGTCTTGATTCATAATAATGTAGAACTAAAAGGGCCTACGGTGTATATAGGGCATCCGGAATATGTGGCTCACCCGGCTAAGATGCCCCTGAGGTTACAGGATCATGGAGACCCCGTGCGCTATCGTAACATCTGGATCCGGCCGCTGGATGGGAATTAATAGCCAAGTAACTGGTTATGTAGTTAGCAAATAAGTTGGTCGCCTTCTCTCGGCGAATAGCAGCTGCCATCCTGAGTGTAACCCCGCACATACGGTTTTTATATTCGGGGAGGAGTCGAAGGATCTTCATAATAAGAGGATGTACCCCAAAAGAGGCACTTTTGCTTTGGTAGAAAAAATAGAAGAGATATGGTGCCTCTGTCGCTGGTATCTTTAGTTTTTGGGGATGCTTCTGCAGGCTCAGCATGAAAAGCTTTTTTAGAAGGAAGTAAATAGTAATAGGGGATACTATTCCAACATCTTGAAATAAGATTATTACTAAAACAACATAATCCACATTCACAGACACCGGAGAACATCTATGCAAAATAAGTTTCCAAGCAGCCTGTACTTTAGTGTAGTCTTTATAGCCAGCCTGATGTTTGCTTTACCGGCTCTTCAGGGATGTAACAGGCCGGACGAGGTACAACTGCAAACGTTACCCATGCATCGGCTGCCACTTACAACACTGGATGCATTTCAGCCGGTTGCGGGAAACTGGAGTCTTGCCGGTGGCGTACAGTCCGATCGGAGGGTAGAACATGATCTGCACGGGCTGGAGGGGACCGGGATTCTGGTCAACAATCCCACCATCGAAAACGAGGAACACCTCTTCACCACCTGGACACATGGTGATTTGGAGCTTGAGCTGGACTTTTTGATGCCTAAAGGTTCCAATTCAGGTATTTATTTAATGGGAAGATATGAAGTTCAGTTATTTGACAGCTGGGGGACGGAAATCCCCAGGTACAGTGATGTGGGTGGAATATACCGGCAGCGTGACGAAAGACAGCCGGAGGGTCAGAAGGAGTATGGTGGCAGTGATCCGCGTATGAATGCGGCAAAAGCACCGGGACTGTGGCAACGGCTTAAAATTCTGTTCAGAGCCCCGGAATTCAGTTCAACGGGAAGAAAAATTGCCAATGCTTTATTCGAAGAAGTGTGGCTTAACGGGGCATTGGTGCAGGAAAATGTAGAGGTGTCGGGGCCTACCATATCCGCCCGGTTCAATGATGAACAAGCTGAGGGGCCCCTGATGATTCAGGGCGACCACGGCCCGGTAGCCTTCCGAAATATTACCTATAAAAAATACGATAAAAAGGAGACCACTCTCACAGATCTTACGTACGAGTATTACCCGGGAGAATTTAATGAATTTCCAGATTTCGCCTCTTTGGAAGCCGCAGAAATCAGCTCAGCTGATTCGCTGGCGGGCAATATCGTAAGTCGGGACGACCGCTACGCTCTGCGGTACACCGGAACTCTCAATGCCCCCAACAGCGGAACCTATCTGTTCAAACTGCAAACAGCAGGGATGGTTCGCATGTCTGTCGGTGATCAGGTTGTTATTGATCAGAATCGGCCTTACAGGATGCATGAGCTTGTAACGAAAACACTGGAGCTGGAAAGCGGGCAGCACACCTTCAGTCTGGAATATGTCAACCATCCGAATAACTGGTACCGGGGGCTGGCTCTCTTTACTGAAGGACCGCGGCTGCGGTTCCAAAAACTTCATGCATCCTCCTCCATACCCGGCGGAGGAAGGGAACTGCCCAATCTTTTTGTAGAGGCCGCCGACCGGGTTAAAGTGCTTCGCTCATTCGCCATGCACAGAGACACCAAGCGTACCCATGTAGTTAATGTGGGTGCACCAAACGGAATCGCCTTTAACTATGATATGGGGCAGGCTGCCCTGCTTCATGCCTGGGAAGGCCCTTTCCTCAATGCCAATCAGATGTGGATAGACAGAGGTGAGCCACAAATAGCCACTCCGTCCGGCCCTCCTGTTTCCTTCGACGGAAAGCCATTAGTGGCAATGCTGACCAGCAGCACGGAGGCCTGGCCGGATTCTGTTTCGTGGGATGAACTGAAGGTTGAAGGATATACCCTGCCGGATGGAGGCTGGCCGGTATTTAAATATACGTTCCATGGTATCCGTGTAGAAGACCGCTTTGAAGGGTACATCGAAGACCGCAGGTTAATCCGTACCATTACGCTTAAAGCGTCCGCTCCCCATGAAGATGTCTGGCTCAAACTGGCATCCGGAAAAGAGATCAGCCGGACAGGCGATGAGTATGTAGTGGATGACCGCAGCTACTACCTGAACCTGATCGACACAGGGGGCAGGGAACCTCAGATTGTCCGTAGCGGAAAGGAATATGATCTCCGTCTCCCTGTACTGACCGATGGTACAGAAGCCGAATATACCTATGAAATTGTCTGGTAAGCACAAATGGATTTCCACATCATGACGAAAAAGACAATGCACAGAATATTTAAGACTCTTCAGAAACATAGCGTTATGAAAGCAGAAACTATCTGTTATTTAATAGCCGGAATGATTATGCCTCTGCTAATGCTCTGGCCTGGATCGGGTCTCGCACAAGACCCTGCTCCGGTGGAATCAGACTACTACAGCATAGTAGATCTGCCTATCCCGGAAGACATTGTGCTGGAAGTAGGAGGGATGGATGTACTGCCTGACGGAAGTCTGGCTGTTTGTACCCGGCGGGGTGAAGTCTGGATCATAGAAAATCCATCCCGGAAAAATGGTAGTCCTCCGAAGTACCGGCTTTTTGCCGAAGGCCTGCACGAGCCGCTGGGGCTAACATACAGAGACGGTGCTATCTACGTAACACAGCGGCCTGAGATCACCCGCCTTGAAGATACCGACGGGGACGGCCGGGCCGATGAATTTAAGAGCGTGTGGGTTCGCCCACTGTCGGGTAATTATCATGAGTATTTCTATGGTCCGTTGTTTTTGCCCAACGGAGATATGTTGGTTACTGTAAACCTGGCATGGATAGGTCATGGAGCCAGCCTGTCTAAATGGGATGGCTGGTTGTTGCAGATCTCTCCGGAAGGAGAAGTCAAACCCATCGCAACCGGCTTGCGCTCCCCCGCTGCTTTTGCTTTCAATG
>CALJMB010000363.1 GCA_937982515.1 uncultured Balneolaceae bacterium | reverse complement strand
ATCCATCTCCAACACTTCCCTCCTCTTAACCAACGTCAAGATAGTATAATCGGCCACCAGCTCATTATCCTGATTGGTAACTTCCACATCCCAGTACACAACTCCGAAGGGGAATTTGTCAGCTTCCCGCTTCTGTCGCACGGTTTTTCGCTTAACGATCAGTTTGGCTTGTATGGTATCGCCCGGAGCAACGGGAGCCAGGAAACGCAGGTGTTCCAGTCCATAGTTTAGCAGTACAGGCCCGGGGGCCGGATGGACAAACATGCCTGCCGCGGCGGAGAGTACAAAGTAACCGTGCGCCACCCGCTTCTCAAACAGAGAATCTTTGGCGGCCACTTCATCAAAATGGGCGTAAAAGTGATCGCCGCTGATGCCCCCGAAGTTGACTATGTCGGCTTCGGTAACCGTTCGCCTGTGCGTGGTGAGTGCTTCACCTACTTCCAGATCTTCAAAGAACTTTCGGAAGGGATGGGTATCGGCTTCTTTTGTTTCAGCCCCTTTGATGTACTGTTTCGTGATGTTCATCAGCGTGGTAGGTGATCCCTGCAGGGCAACCCGCTGCATATAGTGCAGAACAGCCCGTGCTCCGCCCAGTTCTTCGCCGCCGCCCGCCCGTCCGGGCCCCCCGTGCACCATGTGCGGCATAGGGGAGCCATGTCCGGTAGACTCTTCCCCGCTGTGGCGGTTAACCACCATAAAACGTCCGTGATAAGGAGCACAGCCCAGGGTGATTTCCCGGGCCAGCTCGTCATCGGCCGTAAAGAGCGATCCCACCAGGGAGCCGTCCGCCTTGTTGGCCAGCTCAATGGCCTCTTCGGTACTCTTGTACGGCATGACGGTAGTCATCGGCCCAAAAGCCTCAATCCGGTGAACATCATCCACCTCCATCGGCCGGTGGCACAGCAGTACTTTTGGTTCGGCAAAGGCTTCTCCAAAAGAGCCCTTCCCTCCGTTAGTATATACCGATTCGGCCGCTTCCAGAAGTGTGGTGATCTGTTTATTAAACCGCTCAGCCTGCACGGAACCCGCCAGCGGACCCATATGCGTATCCTTTTGTCCCGGATCGCCAATGGTAATAGCTGCAAGCCGTTCATTGAGCGCCCGGACCACATCATCCACCCGCTCCTCCGGGACGATGGTTCTGCGGATGGCCGTACACTTCTGCCCGGTTTTGACGGTCAGCTCTTTGGCCACCTCTCTGACAAAAAGATCAAACTCAGGCATATCCGGGGTGACGTCAGAGCCAAGGATGGAAGCGTTTAGTGAGTCGGCCTCCAGGTTGAAGCGAACACTGTTGGCAATAATGTTGGGATGGGCTTTGAGCTTTTGCCCGGTACGTGCAGACCCGGTAAAGGAAATAGCATCCTGACTGGTGAGGTGATCCAGCAGATCGCCTGGTTTATCGGCAGCAATGAACTGGACGGCTCCTTCCGGAAGTATTCCTGATTCAATAATATCCCGGAACACCTGGTAAGCCAGGTAGGAACCTGTAGGTGAGGGTTTGACGATAGCGGGCATTCCCGCGATAATCGTCGGCGCCAGCTTCTCCAGCATTCCCCAGACCGGGAAATTAAAGGCATTGATGTGAACGGCCACCCCGTGCATAGGTACGCAGATATGCTGCCCTGCGAATGTGCCTTTACGCGACAGGCGCTCGTGGGCTCCCTCTACATGATACGGCAGATCGGAGAGCTCACGCCTGGCCTTGCTGGATGTCACGAACATCGATCCGATACCGCCTTCGATGTCGATCCAGGAGTCCTGACGGGTAGCTCCGGTATGGGTAGAGAGCTTGTAATAGTCTTCCTTGCGCTCTTTGAGGTATTGAGCCAGGAACTTAATCTTAAACGCCCGCTCATGGATGGTCATGGCACGAAGGGCGGGTCCGCCGGTTGTGCGTGCATACCCGCAGGCGGCCTTGTAGTCGATCTCTCCCTCAATCACTTGTGCCACGGGTTTGCCTGTCACAGCACTGAGAAGGTCGGTTTCTCTTCCTTTGTCAACCCATTGGCCTTTGATATAGCTT
>CALJMB010000362.1 GCA_937982515.1 uncultured Balneolaceae bacterium | reverse complement strand
CTCGTCCAGCGTCTCTCGTTCCAGTAAAGCTTCGGCAAGGGCATCGAGCTCTTTACGGTATTTTTTTAACAGGCGAAGAGCCTTCTCATGGCTTGTATCGATGATCTTTAGAATTTCCGCATCGACGGTTCGCGCCGTTTCTTCGCTGTATGATTTGACGCTCTCTATTCCGCCCAGATACGGGTTTCGGCGTTCCGCCAGCTGCACCATGCCCAGCTTGTCGCTCATACCCCAGCGCGTAACCATCTGCCGGGCGATCCGGGTGGCCTGTTCTATATCGTTTTCCGCCCCGGTGGTTCGGTTACCGTAGACAAGCTCCTCAGCCGACCGTCCGCCCAGAATACCTATAATCCGGGCCCGGAGATAGTCTTCGTGGTAGTTATAGCGGTCGCTTTCAGGCCGCTGGTAAGTTACCCCCAGAGCCTGCCCGCGGGGTACGATGGTTACTCTGTTTACAGGGTCGGCGCCCGGCACCACAAGCCCAAGGATAGCGTGTCCCCCTTCGTGATAGGCAACGCGCTCCCGCTCTTCGTAACTCAATATAAGCGACCGCTCCGGACCCAGCACGATCTTTTCAAGGGCGTCCAGAAAATCTTTCCGGCGAACCTGATCCTGATCCCGGCGTGCAGCCAGAAGCGCCGCTTCATTCACCAGGTTTCGGATGTCGGCGCCCGATACCCCCGGCGTTACGGAAGCAATTTCACCCAGGTCCACATCATCGGCCAGCGGTACCTGCCGGGTGTGAACCTTAAAGATGGCTTCGCGTCCGTTTTTGTCCGGCAGGTTCACTACTACCCTCCGGTCAAAGCGGCCCGGACGCAGCAGCGCCTTGTCCAGCACATCCGGCTGGTTGGTAGCCGACAGCACAATAACCCCTTCTCTGCTCGAAAAGCCATCCATTTCGGCCAGAAGCTGGTTCAGGGTCTGTTCCTGTTCACCGGCTCCTCCAATAGCGGCCTGACCCCGGGCGCGGCCGATAGAATCGAGTTCATCTATAAAAATGATGGATGGCGCATGTTCACGGGCCTGTTTAAACAGATCCCGTACCCGGGAAGCGCCTACACCCACTATCATCTCCACAAACTCTGAGGCGTTCATGGAAAAGAAAGGCACCCCCGACTCTCCGGCAACCGCGCGGGCCAGCAGCGTCTTACCGGTGCCCGGCGGACCAATGAGCAGTACGCCTTTTGGCGCGGTACCGCCCAGGCGGGTATACTTTTTCGGATCACGGAGAAAATCGACAATCTCTACCAGTTCGTTCTCGGCCTCGTCAATACCGGCCACATCATCAAACGTTACTTTTTTTTGCTTATCCTTGTCATAGCGCCTGGCGGTGCTGCGGCCTATACTCGTCAGGGCATTGCCCATACCTCCACCCATTTTCATGGCGCGTCTGTAAACCCAGATATAGATACCTATAAGCAGTAACGCCGGCCCGAAACGGATCAGAAATGTGAAAAACGGATTAGCCTCCTCCTGTATAGGCTCGGCCAGAATTTCCACCCCGTTTTCAATTAACAGGTCTTCCAGGCCGGGATCGACAAACGACGGCAGGATAGTGGTGAAATGATATACCTCTATGGCCTTCTGCCCTTCACCATCTGCATCCGACAGGGCCGGAGGCGTATAAGATACCGTATCCTGAAAATTCCCCGTAATGGTCTCGCCCCGGGTAAAGACCGCTTTGACGTTGCTCTTTTCGACCTGACTCTTGAAAAGAGTATAGGGTATGGTCGCAGGCTCTTCCGGACTCGGGAAAAAGGTGCTCACAAGAAAGTAATTGAAGAGCACGATAAGCAGAAACCAAATCCAGGTTCTTCCCGGCGGCATGCCAGGATGCTCCTTCCCTTTAGCGGGGGACTTCTCCGCTGGCACCTGTTTGTTATCAGATTGGGGGGCGGTCTTATTCATAAGTATACCGGGTAGTTGTTTTAGTAGCTCAAAGCTGCTTCAGTGTTGAATGTTGCTTGCGTCCATATGCTTTCTGTTAACGATTATGGCTAATCCCTTCCTGATTATTTCCACATAAACAGATATGCATTGTTTCATCGGTACAGTAAAATAGCCTTTCAGCCTGATAACACAAATCGGTTATTACATATCAGAGCATGTGCATGATCGATGGACGTATAAGAGTGGGACATGGATACGGCGGATGGGGCGGGACTTCGCAGATCTTGAGGTAGGATGCATCGTATCAACCATGCTTATTCGCACCATCCACGGGATCCGCGTTCTATAAAAACGACAGAATAGGGTGGGCGGAACCGATGGTAATTCTGTCATTTTAATGTATGTAGTATTAAGTTATAACAGGGCTGATATCAGCCTGTTTTACTAATTCCTGAACTTTCCATCCATCATGGAAGCGTATATACACAAACCCGCCGGATACCTTTCCCGCTTTGTTAAGAGCATATGGCACAGCGACGGCTATCAGCCTTCGGGGCGGGCGGAACGGGTGCTGCCGAGTGGCGCTTCACAGATCATTATAAATCTGGGGCACGACAGCTTCCGTCATTTCCACAATCCCGACCTGGGCCAGGCTTATGAGTATGAGGATGTAATTCTCACCGGGATGCGGACGCGGCCAGTGTTTCTGGATGCCCATACCCGGACATCAACCATAGGCATTGTGCTGCATGAGGGAGCGGTTCCGGCGCTGTTCGGGATACCTGCCGGAGAGATTTACGATGAGGTTGTCTCTCTCAGCGAACTGTGCAGAGCAGACATGAATGCCTTAAAGCAGAAACTCATTGAGATCCCCTCTCCTGCTGCCAAGACAGCCGCGCTGGAATCCTTTTTAGAACGGCAGCTGGATTACAGCTTTCAGCTCAAACCTGCCATTCAGTTTGCAACAGATCAGATCCGCAACCACCACGGGATGCTATCCATTTCCCATATTCTGAACAAGACAGGCTACAGCCGCCGCTGGTTCGCTCAACAATTCCGGGAGGCAGTGGGTATAACGCCCAAGCAGTATGCAAGGCTGAACCGGTTTCAGCATATTATCGGACTCCTCCGCCAAAAAGAGTCCCCGCACTGGGCAGATTTTGCCCTGCAGTGCGGCTATTTTGATCAGGCCCACTTCATTCACGATTTCAAAGACCTGTCCGGTATTTCTCCTTCTGAATACCACCAGAATTACGGTGAAGCGGCTAATCATCTTAGCCTGTAAGCTGACCCTGTTCGCCAGTCAGATAGTATCGGTGCCTTATATATATGATATATATGGCATGATGCCAGCCCAATTGCAGCCTGCCCGCGCTAAATAACCTCTTCCCGGAACTTAGGGCGTGTGGACATTCAACGTG
>CALJMB010000361.1 GCA_937982515.1 uncultured Balneolaceae bacterium | reverse complement strand
ATTGGCCTGCAGAAAGCGCCTTGATCTGCACCAAATCACCCGCACATCCACATGCACAGGCTGAAGGTCAACACGCCCTAGGGGTGTCAAACATGTGGTAGGGTGTGCCAATTTCAAGATTTTTACAGTTATAACGGGGATAAGTTATTAAAAGCTTTAAAAATGCTATAATGTAGAGAGCAGCTTTAGGTAAGTTTTGTAATATTTGTGTGATATGAATAACAGATACGGCTTACGTTCAGTCACATTACTGTAGAGCAACAAGTAAGGTTTGCTCTTACTCATTACTCCTCACCCATTACTAATATTTATGAAGCGATATTTGCAGATAACGGGCTGTTTCTTAGCTCTTTTCTTACTAACCGAAGCAACCACACACGCTCAGGCCGCGCTCCAATCTCCTTCAGAGTACCTGGGCTACGAATTAGGAAGCCGCTGGACCCCTCATTACAAAGTTCTGAATTATTTCAGGTATGTAGCGGAACAGTCGCCGCTGGCAGAAACAGAGCAGTACGGCACTACCAACGAAGGACGTGAACTGATTGTAGTTAAGATTGCTTCAGAAAAAAACATTGGCCGCCTGGAGGAGATACGAACAAATAATCTTAAGAGAACAGGCCTGATAAAAGGGCGCCCTAAAGAAGACGGTATAGCTATAGTCTGGCTGAGCTATAACGTGCACGGCAATGAAGCCTCTAGCAGTGAAGCAGCCCTGCAAACGCTGTATGAGCTTGTGCGTCCCGGAAATGACCGGGCACAAGAGTGGCTGAAGAACACCGTTGTTATTATGGATCCCATGATTAACCCCGACGGACGCGACCGGTACGTGCACTGGTACACGGAAACGGCCGGAGACGAGATCAACGTCCACGGCGATGCCAGAGAGCACCACGAACCGTGGCCCGGGGGACGAACCAACCACTACTATTTTGATCTGAACCGCGACTGGGCCTGGCTGACCCAGAAAGAAAGCCGCCGGCGGGTGGAACTGTACCAGCAATGGATGCCGCATATTCATGTCGATTTCCACGAGCAGAGGTACACGGCACCCTATTATTTCGCTCCGGCAGCTGAGCCGTTTCACGGGGCCATAACCGATTGGCAGAGCGAATTTCAATATACCATCGGAAAGAACCACGCCAAATATTTTGATGAGCATAACTGGCTCTATTTCACCGGAGAGGTATTCGATCTGTTTTACCCGAGTTACGGCGATACCTACCCCCTGTTCAATGGTGCCATCGGCATGACCTACGAGCAGGGAGGCAGCGGATATGCCGGGCTGGGCATCCTGAAGCCGGAGGGCGATACGCTGACCCTTAGCAACCGGCTGACGCACCACTACACAACAGGGATGTCTACCATTGAAATAGCCTCACAACACGCCAAGGAGATAACGGAGCAGTTTTCCAGGTACTTTAGCGATGCCGTGAACAATCCATCCGGCCGGTACAAAACGTTTGTTATCAAAGGCAATAATAATCCCGATAAGATCCGCGCGCTTCTTGCCCAGCTGGACCGGCACAACATCAGGTACGGGAAGGTGCCCGAAGCGCGTGACGTAACAGCTTATAACTATGCCACAGGCCGTTCGCAACGTGTGAGGCTGACCGAAGATGACTACGCAGTAAGTGCCTATCAGCCAAAATCGGTGCTTGTGCGCGTGCTGTTTGAGCCAAGGCCGGAGCTGGCCGATTCGGCTACTTACGACATCACCGCCTGGGAGCGGCATTATGCCTATGGGCTGGACGGGTATGCGCTGACGGAACGAATCAACCCCGTTGCGGCCCCCGCCCCTGAAAAAGAGGTGGATAATTCGGGGCCAGGCACGCCGTACGCCTATCTGGCCGAGTGGAAAGATCCGGATGATGTTAAGATGCTGGCTGCTCTGCTCAGGAAGAACATACGCATCCGCTTCGCTGAACAGGCATTTCAGATTGACGGACGTAACTACAACCCCGGTACCCTGATAATTACCCGAAACGGGAATACTCCGATGGGAGATGCATTTGACCGCGTGGTCCGGGAAATAGCCACGGCCCATCAGCAGCAGTTATATCCGGTCACTACCGGTATGGTGACGGCCGGGCCCGATTTCGGTTCTTCGTTGGTCAGTTATCTGAGAGCTCCGAAGGTGGCACTGCTCTCCGGCCCGGGCACCAATCCCTATTCTACAGGAGAAATATGGCACTATTTCGATCGGCAGATTAATTATCCCGTTACCCTTATAGATACCGGCCGCTTTAACGATATCAGCCTGCACAGCTATGATGTGCTTATCCTGCCTTCAGGTAATTATGACGATGTGATAACAGAGCAGCGGCTCAAAGAGGTCAGGCAGTGGGTTTCGGATGGAGGAACACTCATCGCCATTCAGGCAGCCAATCAATTACTGGCCGGTAGTGACGGCTTTGCCCTGCAGGAGAAGGAGATGGATGAACACAAGAACCAGGCCGTCTATGAGGAAGATTCTCGGCAGACATTCGGCCGGCGCAGGCGCAGCAAAATCAGTGAACATAATCCGGGATCCATATTTAACATAACAATGGATCCTACCCATCCGCTCGGCTACGGGTACGATACCTCCTATTTTTCCCTCAAACTGGATGCGGCCGCCTACGCCCGGCTGGATGACGGATGGAATGTAGGCGTGGCCGGCGAAGAGGCCCACATGAGCGGTTTTGCAGGATACAAGGTTAAAAAGAAGCTCAGAAATACCCTGACCTTCGGTGTTCAGAACATAGGAGAGGGATCGGTTGTGTATATGGTCGACAATCCCCTGTTCCGGGCATTCTGGTACAATGGAAAGCTGTTGTTTGGGAATGCCGTGTTCATGGTGGGGCAGTGAGCAGTGGGCAGTGGGCAGTGGGCAGTGGGCAGTGGCAGTGGCAGTGGCAGTGGGCGGTGGGCGGTGAGCGGAAACGCGCTGTACCCTACGCCAGGCGTCTCCCCTCCCGGGAAGGGGAACAAGGGGTGGGTTCGGCGGGGCAGGGATCAGTGGGCGGTAAGCGGTAAGCAGTGGGCGGTGGGGCTGCCCGGATCCGGGGGCTACGGGAAGCTCGGCTGCAGAGGGCGGTTTCAGCAAACGGCATCCGGCCCATTCTGTAAGTAAAGCCTGCCCTTCTAAACAAAGCCTGTCATCCCGAATACTATGACTTTTTCAAGTGATTTAGGCTGATT
>CALJMB010000360.1 GCA_937982515.1 uncultured Balneolaceae bacterium | reverse complement strand
TATGAAGAAGATTGTTGGTTCAGCTGTTCTTTTAATGTTCATTATTTGTGGCTCTTTTTCACAGCTCAGGGCTCAGGACGGTGTTTTTTCTGATGCCAGAACATTAGGCCACAGGCAGCTTTCGCTTGGCATTCAGCCTGTGATCTATACAGAATTAAATAATGACAAATTTATGCTGATACTAAGAGGAGCCTATGGTTTGCAGCCGGGGATCTCTTTTCATGCAAAAATGGGTGTATTGCGCAATGAGACTTATTATGGCGGGCACCTTGAATATTCGCTGGCAGGGGAACCATACAATCCGATTTCTTTATCGTTGATCGGCGGGGCCTATTCCTTTGGCGATATGGGGCTTAAACTTGGGGGTGTGCTGAGCAAGCGAATCGGACAGTTTAGTTTGTATTCCGGGCTGATGTTCGAGCCGCTTTTTACCGATCCGGAGCCACGCACCCCGTTATTGCTGCCGCTGGGGATCGACATCCCTGTTTCAGGATCGCATAGTAACTTTGTGTTTGAAGTAAATCTGGCTTTGAATGATGATGCCGAAATTTATGAAGCCCTCCATTTCGGCTTCAATTTCTATTTCTAGAAAGCAGGTTTAGAAAGAATCGGTCAGCTGTTCAGCATTTTGTTTATATTGACTATACGAATCGTAAATCTAGCCGTATAGTTAATATGAAACGTTATTGGTTACTCAGTGTAATAGGGGGTTTCATAGTATGCTCCTGTGTTGATGACCTATACGGGCAATCAGCTTCTCCGGCAGTACCTGATTCTTTTTTAGCTCAGCTTATTGAAGCTCCTCCCCGAATGTTGCAGGAAACGGGGCTGGCATTAATATCATTCGAAAAACGGTTTACAGTATCATCCCGCAAAGAGTGTGAAGCCATTATAGACAGTTTATTTACGGACAAAAACTTCTTTCTGCCCGTCTACAATAAAGAGGTTGCGGAACTGGATGTATTGACGAGTGAAGAACTACTAAATTCTTCCCACCTCGTCGGCAGTATCGAAGAAATCAGAAAAACACTAGCCTCTTATTTAGATGGACGGCTGGAGGTGGGGGATAGGGTGTATCAACTAAACTGGGAGCTAAAAGGCGAAGAATTTTCTACGCTTGCTCTTATGAGTCCTTACCATATCATCTATGATCATATTATAGCGAATCTGGTAACGTTTTCGGGCAGGAGTACCCAGACCCCCGCCCGCGAGGAACATACCCTGGATTTGCACTGATGTCATTATAGTACACTTAAATATTCCTGCCTAACTGTTCTAACAGCTCCCGCCCTCCTGGGCCTGTAGAAGCGTTTCCTTGTTCAGTAGGAGGATACCCGTGGCAGTGGCACGATTCCTTCTATAACAACGGCTGTCGTGCTGAGCTCCGCCGAAGGATCTCGCAGAAGCATAGGATGCAACAAGAGGCACCACACCGCTCTAACAACAACGCCTGTCATCCTGAGCTCCGTCGAAGGATCCCCCGGAATAGGAGGATGAACGTAACAGCGACACCAAGCCCCTCTGCAGTTACCGGCCAGGACAACGTGCCTCTTCCGAGCGCATCCTCACGGCTACGGGGATCCCTCGACGGGCTCGGGATGACAGGTTCTATTTAGATGACAGGTTCTATTTACAGGACGCCAAGCTGTATTTAGGATCGCAGCCTTTATTAGGGATAGGATGGCAACCGTTGTCTTGGGCCCTTATCGATGGATACGTTCAGGGTTTCTTTGCTTATGGTAAAACGAGATTTATTCATGCGCAAACATAAACCAGGCGCCGCATATAAACTGGTTACCTCCTTTGACCTTTTAATTAATGGCAAATCTTTTCTTTTTCAGGGGCGACAATATGGTGTCACCGAAGCCGGGTATGTTCCTGTAACTTAAAGACTAATAAGAGTTGCGGTTTCACTGTATAAGTGGCCAGTTTTTGAAGAACTAAAATATATGTTCAGGAGAGACGCCGCTTGCCGGCCGCTTCCAGCGGCTGTTCATCGTCCACACACGATGCTTGCCCGTCTGGCCGTCACCCCGGTGGCCGGGCGGGTAAGTTTATAATTATCCTTCTCACCGGCCGATTCGAAAGATACCTTCCTCCCCCACACCCTGAAGGGCTGTTATGTTCTGTCTGGGTATAGCCTGTTCCTCCTGTGTATAACCCTGACAGGGTCCGGGCCGGCGAAGGACACATGGCAGAGAATGTAACAGCCCGACGCTCTCCGCGGTATCCGCCTTCCTTTTCTGCGAGTATGGATCCTGGATACGACACCAGGTAACTAAATACAAAAAGTTGTAAGAGAGGAGCGAATCATCTTGTTAACCGAATGCAAATATCTTGTAGATCTTATAACTCTGCTCCGTCTGTGGCAGAATAGTATTCCAAATAGCGAATGCAGCTATCTTGTAGATCTTAAGACTTATAAAAGGGCGTCGATACAATAACGTGCCTACGGGCTATACAACTTAAACTAAATAATATCTATATGAGGAAATCATTGCTACTATTATTCCTCGTACTGTGTTTTAGTACGGGTAGTATTTTTGCACAACAATCGGATTATACAGATGAAGAAGGACGGCTTCTCTCAAAGAGAGGACAGGTTATCCTGCCTGCTGCGGGGGATTTCGCCTTGGGCTTAGATGCCAGACCGCTGTTAAATATCTTCAATTTTACTGCGGGTAATCCCCCTTCTGCCGAAATGATTAACCAGCAAATCTTTCTGAAGTATTTCACATCAGATAATATGGCCTTTCGTGTGAGAGTTCGGTTAGATCAGGCAATCGATACGGACAGGAACAGGGTAATACTGGATAACCAACAGATTCCTAATCCCGACATCGAAGTGACCGATGAATGGACCGATAAGTCTACATTCGTTCGCATTGGTGGAGGTATGGAAGTCAGGAAAGGGAAAGGCCGGGTTGTAGGGGTGTTTGGAGGCGAGGCAAGCTTTCTGTATGCCAAAAGCTCTACAGAATACGACTATGGCAATCCAATCACCGAAGGCAATCAGTCTCCGACTACAACACCGGGATTTGGTAGTGTAAACGGCAGCCGCTTCGAACGAATTGTTGAGAGCCAGGCCGGGAAACATCTGGGCTTCGGGGTAAATGGATTTGCCGGTGTTGAATATTTTATAGCACCGCAAATATCGCTAGGCGCCGAGTTTACCTTGGGCTTTGATTTCACCAAGAACTTCAGAGAGGAACGTGTATATGAGTTCTGGGATATCGCTTCCGGATCCAGGCAGACCAGGTCTTCTGTTTTTGAAGGAGGTAATGAATTTTCACTCGGTACCGGAAACTACGGTGGCTCTATCAATTTAATGTTCTACTTCTAATCAACTATTTTTAAACTGAAAAATTATTTGTCCTATGAAAACATTAAACATATTACTGAAAGTAAACCTTGCAGCGATAATTATTGCAGCATTCACATTTGGCTGTGAAAATGTTACAAATCCTGAACCAATCAATGCAATAGATACAACTAAAACAGCTACTATAACCGGTGCGGCTTTTGCTGATCTCGATCTTAATGAACCGGGCAATGAACCGGCTCCCAGTGGTGTAAAAGTAAAAGTGATTCTGGATTCCGGAGACTTCGTCGGTAATTTTAATCCCGGTGTAAAGTACCAGAAACTCACCTATACCACGACTCTGAATGCCTCTGGTAAATACAGCTTCGAAGTCCCGGCGCTGGATGAGCCTGTCAGTGCCCAAATTTTTATTGACAGTTTTACAGAGGGCCAGGTACAGCTTGATGATACCGAGATAGAAAGAACATACACAGCTAGTTCGACCGGCTATGCAGTTTCAATCGTTGCCGGGTTGACGACCGTCGCCCCGAACATCGTCTATGTGGCTAACTAAACCGGCGGAAGCCTTTTAAAGCGATATAGAATACAAAGGGCCGTCTCATTTCAGAGGCGGCCTTTTTTATATGTTTTTCCCCTGCCTAAAATCACTCGGCAAATAGTGCAAGCCAGAAAAGGGTCTCCGCGGTGCCGTCCAGAGTCGGCTCATTGGTGGAATAGTCGCCAAGGTCATCGTGATAAACCACCAAATCAGACTGAAAGGCTGCATATTCATCCGGCTCAAACAGCCGGATATGGTGTTTGTTGTGGGTGGCTGTATATAGCGGACCATCCAGAAGCCCCCCGGTTGCCTTTATTCCCGTTAAGTGTGAAATGGAGTCGTGTGGATCTTGTGAGGTCACGCCTCCCTGCACCGGTATGCCGACCATCTGGCTCACGCCCCAGGGATTCCGCCCCAACAGCCAGTCTCGCATCTCAGTGGCCATGCGGCGGTAGGTATCATCGCCGGTCATGCGCTGATACAACAGAGCTTGCGTGATGGCGGCGGCCGCGAGGTTGTTGGAACACCAGATGAAGGGATAACCGATGCTGTAGGGATTTTGATCGGCTCGCTGTTTAAGGGCTTCAAGGCCTTCTCTGTAATAGCCTGACAGCGTATCCTGAAAGGCTGCCTCGACCAGCGGGTAGAGAGCGTAATGGCCCAGGTTCATGAATGGGTAATACTCATAATGACGGGCGGTATCTTTTCCCATCCAGGAGAGGGTATTGATTTTGCGGGCAAATTCTTTGCCGTCGTCCAGGTAGCGTTCCTGTCCGGTGACTTTAAACAGTTCTGCGGCACCCCATTCCATGTCATCGGCCCAGGTAATTTCATGGTACCGGTAGCGGGCCAGGTGTGGAGTGCCTTCCTGGCTGCCCTGTTGTTTCAGTCCCATTTCATACACCTCTTTGGCGGCCTGAAGAAACCGTTCTGCACTGGCAGCATCATCAAGATCATTGGCCCAGATGTCCGCAGCCATAGCCATGACGGCGGCATAGCGCCCGGCAAGATTTGCAATACCTGTGGAGGTATTGATGTATTTGCCCAGGCCCTGGGGTTTTCCGTTGGCGAAGTAGACCACCCGGTAACTGTCAGGCCCCCAGCCATAATCGGAAGAGTCGGCATGAGGCAGTTTGAAGCCGATATGGTCTCTGTCATCCGCTACCTGGTGGAAGAGCAGGCCGGGAGCGGGGTGCATCTTCAGCATCCAGTCGAGCCCCCATTTAGCCTCGTCCAGGATATCGGGTATGCCGTTGGAGCCGGCCCGGCCGGACCGGTTATATTCATCTTCGAAGATCTGTTTGTTTTCTGTTTCGCGGTAGGTAAACAGCATCCGCCCGACGGTATTGCCGGAGGTGAGCATGTACCGCAGATAGTCGGCCGCATCGTGCCAGCCTCCGCTGACGTCGAAGTAGGTGCTGTCGGGCATAGGGCCGTAGAAGCTGCGCCCGTCGTACGTGTGGCACACCTGGCCGAGTACGGGGTTATATCCGCACCGCTGCCTGCGGATGTATTTCAGTGCCTCTTTATGCAGGCCGCTGTAAGCATCTGTGCCTATGCTGAAAGGCAGCGAGACCTGTTCTGTGCCGGTTATGCGGATACGGTAGCGTCCTGATGCGGTAAAAGCGGAAAAGTCCAGCAGATAGTGGTGGGGAAAGTTTCCCCAGGGGCCTGCATCTGTGTTGGCTTTTTCCGACTCCCGGACAATCTTTCCGGTTTCGGCATCGACCAGTTCAAACGCCATAGATTGTGACTGTTTGGCAAACGCAATGGCAATTTTTGTGTCTTCAGGCAGGTATCCTACCTGGTTAATACGCATATGCAGGTTGGCGTCTTGTGCAAGTGACGGGACAGGTGTAGATAGTGTAAGCAATAGTATAAAGCAGCGTATCTTTTTCATTTTATTCCCCTACATGTTTAGATTATCCGTGATCCATCCGGCTTTATCAGATGTGCAGTTTAGTAAAACTTATGGAACATGTGAAGAAGCTAAAAGTCGTCGGGGACGCCAGTTTTCTGCAAAATATCAATCCCGCTCTTTAATTTGATCAGTCCGGACAGGCACAACAGGCTGTAAGCCGTGATTTTGACTGTCGTCGCGCCCCGCTGGTTCTGACACTATTCCTGTCCGACGATTTCAGGTTGACTTTAACCCTTAAAAAACACTACTTACACGCAACCGGGGCCACTA
>CALJMB010000359.1 GCA_937982515.1 uncultured Balneolaceae bacterium | reverse complement strand
TGGCAACGTTCTTTGTGCTACTTACCAAAGCCAGGAAGGCCCGGATCATATCTCTTGAACTTTTTATCCCTCCCTTAAAGAGTTTTTAATTGTATAAAAGCAACCTATACCACATATTGTTTTTTCAACCGCAACCACAATCAGGAGCAACATGAGAGAAAAAATCACTCTCCTCACATCGGGATGGATACTTCTTCTTTTGGTATCTATGCCTCTGGCAAGAGCGCAGTCTCTTGAAGAATTCGAAAAAAAGGTAACCGAATTTACCCTCGATAACGGGCTCACGTTCATCGTGATAGAGCGCCCTGTAGCGCCGGTGGCGAGTTTTGTAACCTTTGTAGACGTTGGCGGGGCCAATGAACCCGCGGGACATACAGGTATAGCTCATATCTTTGAGCATATGGCTTTTAAAGGCACCGATTACATAGGCACCTCCAACTGGGAGAAAGAAAAGGTGCTGCTGGAAAAAGTGGATCAAACCTACAGGCAATGGCTGACTGAATCGTACAAGCCCATGCCCGACTCCGCCAGGATGAAGAAACTATGGTCGCAGTTTGAACAGCTCCAGGAAGAATCGGGCCAGTATGTGGTGAATAACGAATTTTCCCAGATCATAGAACGCAACGGGGGTACGGGTCTGAACGCCGGCACCGGCGCCGACTTGACGATATACTTTTACAGCCTTCCGCAGAACCGTATAGAACTGTGGTTCAGCCTGGAAGCCGACCGGTTCAAAAATCCGGTATTCAGAGAGTTCTATAAAGAGAAAGAGGTGGTACGAGAAGAACGGCGCATGCGCACCGAGTCTCAGCCGCTGGGCCGGCTGATCGAAGAATTTCTGGCCGTGGCTTATACCGCCCATCCGTACGGACGTCCCGTAGTGGGCTGGAACTCCGACATCACGGCAACCACCATGGAAGACGCCCGCCGCTTTTACAACACCTATTATGTGCCTAACAACATTACTATTGCCATTGCAGGAGATGTAGATCCCGATAACGTGAAGAAACTGGCCGAAACCTACTTCGGCGATCTGAAACCCGCGCCGGAACCGCCCCCTGTTTTTACTCAGGAACCCAAACAGCGGGGCCAGCGCCGCTTCACTATAGAAGGAGAGTCTCAGCCTTTCCTCCTGATGGGCTATCACACCGTGGCAGAGTCGCACCCCGATGCCAAGGCGCTTCAGCTGCTCGGCTCCATCATCTCCAGCGGACGTACCTCCCGCCTGTACAAGCGCATGGTTGAGGAAGAGCAGACAGCCCTTGCCGTTCAGGCGTTCAACGGCTTTCCGGGCACCAAATACCAAAGCATGTTCCTGACCTTTGCCGTACCCAACCAGGGCGTCAGCGTGGATACCCTTGAAGCGGCCATTCACGAAGAGATTCAAAAGGTCAAAAACGGGGAACTTACCCGGGAAGAACTGGACCGCGCCCGAACCAACGCCCGTGCCGGCCTTGTGCGCAGCCTCGACTCTAACAGCGGGCTGGCGCAGGCGCTGGCTGCCGCCCAGGCCCAGCGGGGCGACTGGCGCACGGTGTTTACCGATCTGGAGGAACTCAATAAGGTCACCCTGGATGACCTCCGCCGCGTGGCCAACACCTATTTTACCAAAGACCAACTAACCGTGGGTGCCATTGTAACTAAAAAAGAACAGGAGGTTGCCGATGCTGCGCAATAATTATAAAACCCCCTATAGAATGATGAAGAAACTGAAGAGAAGCGGGCTGAGTTTGGCAGGCCTGATTGGCATGTTTGTTCTGGCCGCCACAACTCTCAGCCAGGCGCAAACGCGATACGATGAGCTCACCTTTCCCGAAATGAGTGAGTTCCAGCAGCCCGAAGTAGAAACATTCACGCTCGACAACGGAATTGAGGTTTTCTTACTCGAAGACCGGGAGCTTCCGCTTATCGATGTGAGTGTTATCATCCGCACCGGCGGCGTACTGGTTCCCGCGGAGAAAACCGGGCTTGCCTCGCTGGCCGGCACCGTTATGCGCTCGGGCGGAACCGCCAGCTACCCTGCCGATGAACTCAATACCCTGCTCGAAAATAATGCTGCAAGCATGGAAACGAGCATAGGCTTTACCTCCGGCTCGGCAAGCATGAATGTGCTGAAGGAAGATTTTGACGAGCTTATTCCGGTGTTTATAGATCTGCTCCGGCATCCGGCCTTCCCTCAGGATAAAATAGAGCTGGCCAAAACCCAGACAAAGAGCAATATCTCCCGAAGAAACGACAACTCCCAGCAGATAGCGTTCCGGGAGTTCGGCCGGGTTATATACGGGGCCAATTCCATCTACAGCCGTAACACCGAATACGAGACCATCGACAATATTGAACGGCAGGATCTGGTAGACTTCCATAAGAAACACTTTGTGGGCAAGAACATGATGGTAGGCATTGTCGGCGATTTCAACAGCCGGAGTATGAAGAAAAAGCTGGCCAGGTCCTTCGGTTCCATCCCGGCCGGTACAGCCACCGAACTGAACTTCCCGGAGGTGAATTATGACTTTACCGGCGGCATCCACTTTATTGACAAGCCGGACGTGAATCAGAGCGTAGTGCTGATGGGGCACATAGGCGGCATGCGTGAAAATCCCGACTACGCCAGGCTGCAAGTTATGAACCAGGTGCTGAGCGGCGGCTTTTCCGGACGCCTGTTCCAGGTAGTGCGCAGCGATCTGGGACTGGCTTACGCCGTATTCGGGCAATACGGAATGAACAGCTTTTACCCGGGCCAATTTTATGCAGGAGTGATGACCAAAAGCTCAACTACGGCCGAAGCTATCGATGCCATCATCGCCGAGCTGAAACGCCTGCAGAATGAACCGGTGGGTGAAGAAGAGCTTCGCAATACGAAAGACCAGTTCCTGAATTCGCTGGTATTCCGGTACGACAGCTACGAAAAGATTTTGGGCTCCCGTATGTCTGATGAGTACCGCGGCCTCTCCGAAGATGCCTTTGACACCTATGTAGAAGGCGTCAGAGCCACTACCGTACAGGACATCCAGGAGGTGGCCCGGAAGTACATCCGGCCGGAGAACCTCCGGATTCTGGTTGTCGGAAACAAAGCCGAAATAGGCAACCAGCTTGAGAAATATGGCGAAGTGAATGAAATAGACATCACCATTCCCCAGCCGGGAGATGGCGGGAGTGAGGCGGTTAGCGGCGATGCCGTCAAGGGCAAACAGCTGTTGAAAAAGATGGCCGACGCCATTATCGCCCCGGAAACGGAAGTCAGCTCCCTGTCCTTAGAGGGCGAAGTAGTACAGTATAATCCACAGTTACCGGGCGGGAAGATGACCCTGCGCACCACTTCCGTCGTACATTATCCCGATGCGGTAGAGCAGACAATCGAGACGCCCGGCGGTACCATGAGCCTCTCCTACAAAAATGGGTCGGGAACCCTCACCATGATGGGGCAGGAACAGCCCTTGCCTGCCGAGCTGTCTCAAAATATGAAGGAGACCCTCAGCCGTAACTACATAGCCATCGCGCTGAATCACGAAAGCCTGGACCCTCAATCCCTGGGCACTGAAGAGTTTCAGGGGGAATCGTATGCGAAAGTCAATATCCGTATTGACGACAAGAACATCGTGTTCCTTATTAATGAGGACACCGGCTATCCCCGCCTGATGCGGTATAAGCAATTCGACCCTCAACAGGGCAAACAGGTGGACGTAGAAGAACAATATACCGGCTGGACCCTGAGTGACGGCGTTTCTTACGCCTATACCGAGGTTTCCTTCACCGACGGCGAAAAATCCAGTGAAGCCATCTACAAATCGCATGAGGTTAATGGCGGGAAGTAGCGTCTGGTCAGCAGGCGGAGAGGCCCTTTGCGGAGGAGGAAACTGTTGCGTTTTCTTCTATCTCGTCCCGGGGCTCTGTCCCGGGACGAGGCCCGCAGCTGCTCTGCTGCCCCGAACCGACACCGGAGTGGAGCACCGAAGGCCGGTTCTATTACGACATTATGAAAAGGAATCCATTTATACCCTACTCACAACAAAACAGGCCGGTTGTACAACCGGCCTGTTTTGTAATAGGCCTCTGGTATAACCCTGACAGGGTTCCAAACCCTGTCAGGGTTATACCAGATTCCGTCTCCTTTATACGAAGGGGGAAACTACCTGCCTTATTCCCCTCCTCCCCACCCAAAGATCATCGCTCCATCTAACCGCCGCTTTATTAAAAAATTCTGTAAATAAGTTACTTCTGTTTTTAGTACTATCATATCATATTGACGTTTTGCATTGACTAACTATCTTAAATATTCTAAACACGGTACCTATTATGAATAGTAATTGGGAAGGAGTGCGTCCGGCCCCTGAAGAGTGTGGGGATGTGTACCATACATACATCAGTACTGTAGGCGCAGGGAACATCATAGATATACTGTTAAATCAAATGCAGGACATTTATATGTTGATCCATTCATTAACCCCCGAACAGGCTTCGTTCAGGTATGCAGAAGAAAAATGGACGGTGAAAGAAGTTATAGGCCACCTGATAGACACAGAACGTATCTTTGCCACCCGCTGCCTGCATTTCAGCCGGGAAGACGCCGCCGATCTGCCCGGGTTTGACCAGGATGAATATGTAAGAAACGGTAACTTCAGCAACCGCAGTCTGCAAAGCCTGGGGAATGAATATGCATCGCTCCGGGATGCGAGCGTCTATCTGTTCCGCAGCTTTACCAGAGAGGCGCTTGACCGTACCGGCACTGCAAGCGGCTATTCATTTACGGTTCGATCCATTCCCTTCATCATTGCCGGGCATGAACGCCACCATCTTAACATTCTCAAGACTAAATACGGAGTGGGATAAAGGACATTCCAGCCTACGGGAGTTCGAATTCAGAACTCAGAATCGGTGTTTCCTGAGTTCCGGCCCTGTATCCTCCGGCCATATCACATCTAAATGCAACCCTTATACTTTCAAACATCATGCAAAAAATAGTCCACGTACACTTACCCGAACAGGAGCCTTTTAAAACTACCCTTACCGCCGGCAGGCACCATCTCACCGCCGATGAACCTAAAACTGTTGAAGGAGGAACAGACCAGGGACCCGATCCCTATGACTATCTGCTGATGGCCCTGGGTTCATGCACGGTCATGACCGTTAAAATGTATGCCAGGCGTAAGGGATGGCCGCTGGAAGATCTGTATCTCGAACTGCGGCATAATAAGCGCCATGCCGATGATTGTGAGCACTGCGAGGAGAAAAGCAGCAAGCTGGATTACATAGAAGTAGAGCTCATTGCCAAGGGCGATTTAACCGAAGAACAACTCGACAGGCTCCTTGAGATCTCCAAAAAATGCCCGGTCCACCGCACGCTTACAAGCGATATACGCATTGAGACTACGTTAGAGCAAAAGTGACAGGGGTTGAGCGGGGTGGCGCCTCCTGTTGCAAACGATCAGGTAATTAACCCAGAGGCTTCGAGGTTAGATATGGGACATCGGCCCGTTTACCCCCTCGGTCCCCCTAAAGGAGGAAGAATAAGTCCCCTTTAGGGGATTTAGGGGTGCACAAGCTCGTGCCCCTTCGGCCAAGAGCACGAACGGACGTTCGCGCTATAACCTGGAAGAACTGGGCAGCCCTACCCTAAAGGGGGAAGAATACGTCTCCGCCGGCTGGCGGAGATTCAGGGGTGAACCAACATCCGCACCTAGGTATGAATGCTTTAAGTGTACCGAAGCTTCGGTGGGAGGGATTACTGTTCCGCAACCAGGTAATAGATTTTCGAATGATCTTTATTAAATACTGAGACACCTCTGTTATAAACGTCCCCTTCAATTAATTTTGTCAGCTTTTTTGTTGATAGATCATAGCTGTACAGGCCTCCCTGCCGTCCGGGCCGGCTGAACACGAGCTGATGCTCATTCCGGAATCCGACCGCTCCAAAATCATGACCTTCCTGTTTGACATCAACCAGCTGTTTTTCATTCAGATCCACATAATAGACACCCGAATAGCCTGAATCATCAGTTATGAAGGCGATTTTATCCTCATTGGGACTTATCGCAAGATACCTGGGGCTAAAC
>CALJMB010000358.1 GCA_937982515.1 uncultured Balneolaceae bacterium | reverse complement strand
TGCAGCGAAGGCGTGCCGGCTTCTCCCCGTGCATAAACCAGCTGTACGGGGTGGAACCCCGCTTCCAGGCGGATCCGGGAGGAAACCACCGACTCCGGCTCATATCCCTTGTCAGCATCGATCACCGTGGCCTCGTGGATGCGCAACACCGCTCCGCGGTCGGCCTGCAGCCAGAAGGTGTATTCTCCTGTCTCCGGCACTTCGATCAACCCGTTAAAAGCCACCACGATATGCTCATCCCGGGTCCGCACATCGAGGCCGAATCCATCCGTGGAGCCACTGCCTGCGGGGCTTTGTTTCAGGGTAGAAACATTTGGTGTCCAGGGAGTGGCAGCCTCATAGACTTGATAATGAAGCCCGCTCTGCAAGTTTTGGGGAACATCCAGTGCGGGTACAGGCACTTCGTCGTAAGGACGCGGAGCCGTGGGATCGGGCCTGCGCACCCGCAGCGCCCGGTCTTTCATACGCTGCTGCAGAGCCCCGAATACCGGGCTGCTGCTCCCCAGATCTACCGTCTCCCCGGAATCTTTATGGGTATCGTAAATACGGAAATTATCGTCTGCCGAGGTTATGTTGTAGCGAACTCCTTTGTAACCGTCCAGATATATCACCTGCATCTCTCCGCGCCGCTGGCCCTGATGGGTGGAGTGAAATTCCGAATATTCAGGCGTGCGCCCATTCTGGCTGTATTCTACATATACCGTACTGGCAGGCTGGGTGCCTTGCCCGGTAAAGGAAGGCAACAGGGAGACCCCATCAGTGTTTGCGGGAGCAGGCACCCCGGCCAGTTCTGCGAAGGTCGGCAGCCAGTCGTGAAAACCATTGGGTTGATCACTGGCGGTGCCGGCCGATATCCCGCCTGGCCAGCGTACAATGGCCGGCACCCGGATACCTCCTTCCCATGTATCGCGTTTGGTGCCGTCCAGCGGACCAAAGCTGTCGAAAAATGTGGGATCATAGGGTCCGTAGCCGTAGGACTCATGATGCGGGCCATTGTCTGAGCTAAATACCACCAGCGTGTTTTTATCCATGTCTAAATCTTTAAGCAACTGAAGGATATCCCCCACTCCGCTGTCTACGCGGCGCACCATACTGGCGAAGCGTTTCTGGGGCTCCGGCCAATCCTGACCGGCGTAATCCGGGTGGATGTAGCTGTCGATCGTATCGCTCACGGTATTAATGAAACGGCCCTCCTCGCCGATCCACTGCACGCCGCCGTTCAGCCCGCCACCCTCGGGATAAGGAGCAGAGGCCACCTCCAGTCCGGCATGGGGTGTATCATAGGCCAGATACAGGAAGAAGGGCCGGCCTGAGTCATCCTGTTCCTGCTCGATAATCCATTTTTTAGCGGCAGCAGTGAACAAGTCGGTGGTATAGGCACCCTTCAGCTGCCCGGAAATTTCTTCGGTACCCCAATACAGCTCCACAGCCGGACGCTCTCTGACCTGATGGGCCGGATAATGGTTGTGTCCGTCACGGTGGCGTACGTAGCCGAAGAAGTGATCGAATCCACGCTTGGTCGGGTACGCCTGCCAGGTATCAGGGCTGTCGCCATCCAGCCCCTGCAAACCGTATTTGCCCACGAGGCCGGTGGCATATCCGGCCTCTTTCAGCACCGAGGCCAGGGTATGGTTATCTGCCAGCGCCTTGTCGAACTGGTTGTTGCGCACGTTGGAATGCCCCTGATGCAGCCCTTGCAGCAGCGAAGCCCGGGACGGCGCACAGACGGGGGCGCCTACATAGTGACGGTTCAGCCGCATGCCCTCTTCGGCCATCCGGTCCAGGTTCGGGGTTTTGTGATGCGGCTTGCCTTCTTCGGCGCGCCGGTTCTGGTAAAAGACGCCGATATCCCCGTAGCCCAGGTCATCAGCCAGAATAAATATGATATTCGGTTTTTGCCGAGCCCCGGATAGCTGTTCCGTCCCCTGCCGGCAGCCCGCTGTTACAAGCAAAATTAAAATAAGAAGGTACAACGGGTGAAGTGGTTGCTTCATAGCCTTAAGTCTGTAGTTGTTGTTAAGCTTCTGCGATACGGGATGTATTGCAGGGAGTCGGGATGTTGCCTTATTTGGACCCACTCCCAGCATCATATCAGAATCGTTGCATTCTTTCGTATAAAGCAATGAAGTCCATACAAGGCGTCATTCCGACCGGAGGAGCGTGGAGTTACGCTCCGCAGTGGAGGAATCTAAGCCTCTTTATCGCTGGCTGCTCCTATTAAGAGGATAAGATCCCTCCACTACGTCTCGAAACCCACGAGACTTCGGTCGGGATGACAGAAGCGGTAGGTATGGAAGGAAAAATGCAACAGCCCTGCGACATCACACATTATTTGCTATCCAATTTCATCTCATACATCCACACTCCAACATACGGCCCCACCGGTCAGCAGGCAGCGGCCAGCTAAAAACCAGTCGGCTCATGTTATACAATGGCAGCGTTAAAAACAAAGGGGCGTTATGTAATATTTTGTTACCGTCGCTTTTTTACCCCGGGATCTTCGCCGCCTTCCGGGCCGGAGTGGCTGCAGCTTTATAATGTGATATTAATTTGTCCTGATACTCCGGATACAGCCTCCCATTACCGTAAACCTTGCCCCATAGCTTCTTTCCGGCAGATACATCCTCTCACTCCGGTAAGCAGTGCGCGGCTACCCTTACTGTTCTGCCCGTCCGATATTACAATATCATACTCTGTGATATAGTAATATCACTACAACCGATATAGTAATATCAGTCCAACAGATATTACTATATCAGCCTGACCGATATAAGTATATCAGGTGTACAGATATAGGCATATCGGGTGAATGCAACAGTAAGGGGCGGGGCAATGTACATATAAGGAGAGGCAGTACGTACAGCTAATACCGATTCCATCCCCTGGTGTAGCTATAAGGCGCTCATTTACAAAATAGCGCCGGGTTTTCTTTCGGATAGCTAAAAGTGTTGTGCAGCCACCAGCGGGCTTTATAGATTTTGTAACCGCTACGCAGAAACAGGCTGTTGCCCTGCAGATCTATTACCTCATCCGTCCACCACTGTTCTTTCGGCTTTATGATAGCTGTTGGATAATCTCCGGGTCCCGAAGAGAGGCTTTTTATGTGTTGCTGGTACGGGGTATCAACCGAATGAATCTCTTCTTGCTGCAGGCTGTATGTATATACCCCATTCGTAAGGGTAAGCCAAAGTGCATCGTCGCCATGAACCGGGAAGAGATCGTGCGCCCCTCTTCCCGGCAGTTGCAGGGAGTCGGTGAGTGTCAGATCGGGTCTGGTGCAGTTGAAGTTGTACTTATAGGCATAGAGCATGTCTTCACCTGCCGACCACAGCAGCTCCCGTTGTTTATCCCACACCACATTGTGGCCGAAGGGGATCGGTATCTTCTTACTGTACACCTCATCCGGCGCCTGAAGGGTATCTACATGGAATATCCGGAGGTAGTTTCCCGTGCTGGAAGCGGTAACCAGATTGCCATCCGGCAGCAGTTCCGCCGAGTGGGGGTTGCCACCCACAAACGCATGGAACATTACTTTCTTATCCGATATGCGAATCAGTGCCACTCCTCCGCCCGATGCCGTTATTAGCACATGTGTATTGTTATACACAGGTTTGACTTCATCGGGATTGGTGAACCAGTTTGCATCCTGTATGTCTGATGCATAGAACGGATCCCACAACCACAGCTCTCTGTTCCTGTCGATGTCCACAATACGTATGGCGGCAGGGCCGGACTGCTCAGCCAGCACCAGGCACCGTCCGCAATTGCTAACGGTCAGTGTATCTGCCGGAAGATTAAACGGGGGCGGATTTACCGGCTCCCCGCCTCCGTGTTTACAGAACGAGCAGGCCAGCAGAATAACGACAAATGAAACCAGGCTCTGCCTTTTCACTATCTTTATTATGACGCTTTAATAGTTCTCATTTTGCTTCAACTTGGTATTAAGATCAAGCTGGCCCTGCTGTATAGGCCACCAGTAATCTCGGCCCGGATCGAACTTTCTTCGGGAGCGTAACTGGCCATCCCACCTGTGGACGTCTCCGTTGTTGACTTCTTCAATGGTTTTCCACCGGCGGATGTCGTTGTAGTAGAGGCCTTCGCCAACAAATTCAATTCTCCGTTCGTGGCGGATAATTTCTCTTAACTCATCCTGACTGTGGCCTGTCCCGATGTCTGGCATCCCCGCCCGTTCTCTGATTTCTCTGATGGCATCATAGACCTCCGAATCCGGCCCTGAAGCCTCGTTCGTTGCCTCAGCAAACATCAACAGGATATCCGCATATCGAATTACCATGTAGTTGGTGTGAGATTGCCCATCTTTTATGCCTGACACGCTGGCCGGCGGGTCGCCTATATCTTCATCATAGACGCTGTATTTTTTCAAGGCATAACCGGTATGCGCATAGGTTGTACCCGTTACGTCATCATTTTTGAATCGGGCGCCGGGATAAATCACGGTAGTATAAAAGCGCGGATCCCGATTCTCATAAGGGTTACCCGGATCATACAAGGGTGACTCGTTATAAGGCAGGCCATCCTCCATATAAAAAGCATCTACCAGCCCTTGTAAGGGTGCTGTTGTTGCATGCTGTATGTTGATCAGATCCCATGATGTTCCTAAGCCCGGCTCAACGGTTGGACTGATGTACTGTACATCGAAAATCACTTCTTCATTATGTTCATTTTCAGGCAGAAACAGGCCACGGTAATCCGGAAATAAATCGTATAGGCCCAAATCCATAACGGCCTTTGCGGCGGCAGCGGCTTTCTGCCATTTTTCGGTATCGTTATCCGGGTTAAGCAGCGGACTCGCCTCATAGAGCAGCACACGCGCTTTAAAGCCCAGAGCAGCGCCCCGGGTAGCTCTCCCGGCTTCACTGGCCGCATATTCCAGGGGGAGAAGATCGATTGCCTGATCCAGGTCTTTTAAGATTTGTTCGATAATCTCTTCTCTGGGACTTCGGGGAAGATCGGAGTGCTGCGTAACATCGGGAGGATCCAGGATCAGGGGGGCATCTCCCCAGTAATTAGCCAGCATAAAATAGTAGAGTGATCTGAGAAACAGCACCTCGCCGGTCATGCGGGCCTTCATCTCTTCGCTGACTCCGGCTGCATCTTCAATCCGGTCGAGGAACGTATTACACCGGCCGATGCCATCATAACTGTGATTCCACCGGTTAGTCATAATACCGCCTGAATTTTCGTCCTGCTCTCCCAGTGCTATAGCACTGAACGATGAACCACTTGTTGTGAAAAGGTTAGGGGTTGCGGCATCTTCCCAGGCAGGTATAGCCTGGCGCCCAAAGATACCCTGATATCGTAACGGCCGATATGTGCCGGCCAATGCAGACTCAACAGCCGTTTCAGACTCCCAGAAATTGCCAACATTGTATTGGTTTTGAGGGGATGTATCCAGCAAGCTTGGGTCACATCCCATCACTGCACAGGCTATCGTAAACGCTACACAAACCACAAGCTTTCTTTGGGGTTCAACATTTTTCTTTAAATACATAACTGTTATCCTGGTGGTTAGTGGTTAAAAGGTAATATTGACGCCGGTAGAGGCTGTTTTCATCATAGGATAGTGGTACAGGGAGATTTTGTCAGTTGCGGTTTCAACATCGATATGGTGGTCTTCCCTGCTGAATGTGAACCAGTTCTGGGCATTCACAAAAACCGTTAACTGCTTTA
>CALJMB010000357.1 GCA_937982515.1 uncultured Balneolaceae bacterium | reverse complement strand
ACACGCCCTAAGATGGCAGCAAGAAGGCCGTGATTATCCTGCCCTCCCCTCTCTTTAGACTGGAAAACTTCAAGTTTTATTGCCTGTAGCACGGGATTTTATACAATCCATAACACAAAACCGGAGGTGCAATGAAGACAACAAACATTCTTTTAATCCTGCTTTTTATATCTGTCACGGCGGCAGCGCAACCCCCTCAGAATCGAACGGAGCCGATGCAGGCGCTCGATTTTCTCAAAGGAACATGGAAAGGCAGCGGTTGGATTATGGGTAAAGAAACACGTATTCCACTCGCGTCGGCCGAGCTCGTTCAAGGCAAACTGAATGGCAACGCCCTGCTCGTTGAGGGCATCCACCGGGGCAGGTCACTTTCCGGGGAGCAAGGGGCTGTTCTTTTTGAGGCCCTTGCTCTTGTTACGTACGACCCTGAGACAGAGACATATTCCTGGCGGTCGGCAACTTCTGAAGGCAGAGGTGGAAATTTTGAAGCGAAGGTAGTCGGTGAAGAAATCCTGCACTGGGGACAGGAGAATAGTTTCCGCTACATCATCACTATTGATGAGAATGGGCGCTGGTACGAGACAGGCGAACGCACACGTGACGGAGGCAAAACCTGGCATCAGTTCTTTGAAATGACGCTTGAGAAGCAGGAGTAAGGAGCTCTGCCCAGCCCCGCACGTTTTCAGGGGCACCGCACATCCTGGCCCTTGTAGAGATTGGTGTGGATCTACTTTCGCGAATCTGTTGTTGTTTCATTAAGCTTGCTCACCAGCCACGCATGGGCATGCCCGTACGCCTTGTGAGTAGACTCTCCTACTATGGGGGTTACCTTATAGGCCCGTACCGGCCCGTTTAGGCGTAGTTTACCCGACCGGATAACCTGTTTATATGCATCACTACTAACCCCTGTAAGGTACAACCTCCCTTTTGCAGCTCTTAATTCATCTGAATAGTTAGAAAGAACTTCAACGAGTGTAGCGCCAAAGGTGGTGTGTCCTCTCAGCCGCAGAATAACGACCGGGTACTTCGCATCCTTAGCCGGTTTTGGCAATTTACGTTCCAGAGTACGCGCGGCGGCATAAAAGAGATTACCGTACACATCAAGCACTGTAACTTTGCCTCCCTGGAGTTTGGACCCCGGTTTATGTTCCTCAATGCGTCCATCCGGCCGCTTAATCAGCTCTACAACCGTTATATCGGTTGAGGATTCTGTCATATACAAGAGTGCTGAAAGAACCACTCCGATTCCAACCGCGGCCTGTATGGGAAGAAAAAGCGTAGACATAAAGGTCGTTACGGCCGCCAATTGAGAAGGCCATCCCGCGTTACCTATAGACATTATTTCAGACGGTTTTATACTGCTTATACCTGCCAGAATGAGCAAAGCTCCAAGCGCCGGCATCACGATGTACGAAACGAGATCCAGAAAAACCACCAGGATAACGGCCATCCACAAGCCAGTGAAAATAGCTGCCCAGCGGGTATGAGCGCCCGATATTACATTCAGTGCGGTTGCGCTCAGCGAACCTCCTACCGGCAGCCCGCGAAAGAGCCCGGAAGCTATATTTGCCGCACCCTGGGCCATGAAGTCACGGGAGGCGTTGCTTCGGGAGCCATCGGGATTTGGAATACTCTGGCTGACACCGGCGCCCTGTACAAGAATCACTACCGTTAGGGATAAAGCACCTGTTACTACATCAAATGCTGTGGCTATAGAGGGAATAAATATGGTGGGCATACCACTGGGAATATCCCCCGCGTCTGAAACGATCTCTACACTGTTTATCTTCAACAGAACGGCAAGAACGGTTGGTATGACAATAGCCAGCAACCTGCCGGCATCGCCTATCCTTGTCCGGGGCAACAGTACAGCCAGGACCATTGTCATGCCGGCCAGGGCTATCGGCCACAGCCCTATTTCACTAAGATTACCCAGAAGATCAAATGTCCTGCTCACACTGTTATTTCCTGCACCTTCTAACCCGGTGACGACAGGTAGTTGATTCAGTATCAGCAACACCGATATACCCGCAAGAAAACCGGTTGTAACGGAATAGGAAACAAAACGGGTAAGATTCCCAAATTTAAAAAAGCCGGTCAGAGCCTGAAAAATACCCGCCAGTATTACCATAACAAACATGGAGGTCGCCCGCTCTTCTCCGGTAAGGCTGCCGAGAGATTGGCCCGCTGTTAATGATGCCGCTGCCGTGGTGGTTATAATCATCAGGTGGGTACTGGAAAATATACCGCCTGTGAGTGGGCCGGCCATCGTAGCGTACAGTCCATGTATCGGATTTACCCCTACCAACAGGCCATTCGCCATGCCGTCCGGCACATTGGCGATGGCCGTGTTGAGTCCGGCCAGCCCGTCTTTCCATAGCTTGGAACGGCCCGGAAGTTTTCGCCAGGTATGGTTGGCCACTACTTCGCGCAGGTCTTTAAGGCCCGGCTGGTTAACCTGAGGTTCTTCTTCGGCCGTATCTATATATTCAGGGAAAAATTTCTCCATCAAAGATTATATGACTGGCTGCTTGTAATACTATCATTGTCAATGGAAACCGGCTTTATAGTGTCATACTATTCACCTGCAGAACTCTCTGCCTCCTCTTTATGGTACTTTACCTCGCGCGTACCAAACATATCCAGGTTAAAAGGCACCATATCCTCACCCAGCTCTTTTTCAACCAGCGCGTGCATCTTGGTCAGCATCTGCTCCACCAGCATGGGATTATGATCCGGATGATCCGGATGCCCGATATTCTCCAGCTCACCGGGATCATTTGTGAGGTCATACAAGGCTACTTCTCCCTGCTCATAAAGTTCCTGCAATGTTGAGGGATTGCCGTACTCTTCCGGACTGAACCAGCGCACCAGCTTATACTGTCCGTCAACAACGGCACGGAAAAACGTTCGCTTGCTGAAGTCGGGAGCCCCGTACTTCTCTCCTGCCTTCTTCAGGTTTTCCATATGTACGTCGAGAGGAGCACGGGGACCGCTGCCCATATCTGTCAGCTCTTTCAGCGCACCGGAAAGAGACCATTCGTGATCCAGCATATTGAGCCCGTCCCAACAAATTAGCGCCCCATCGCCGGGAGAATCTTCACTGCCGCGCGGGCCGTCTTGTCCGGGTTTAAGGATCACTGATTTAAGGCTGCGCCCTTTTAAATGCGGATATCTGGAAGCCATTTTCTTTTCTTCAAGCCCGGCAAAATCAAGAATGGTGGGCGCAAGGTCGAGGTGTGAACCCACAGCGTTTGTCCGTTTTCCCTGGGGACCCCCCGGTACACAGACCGTCAGATTAACAACGGTTGCCTCATCGAAGGGTATGGCTCCTTTCTGAGTCATGCGATGCGCTCCGTTCATTTCTCCGTGATCACCTGTAAAGATGACGATGGTATCTTCCCACAGATTCAGCCGGTCCATCGCCTCAAGGATTTTATTGAACTCGGAATCAACCAGGCGCATGGCGTTGATAAGGTAGTTTCTCCGCTTTAGCCAGAGGTCTTCCCGGTCATCGGGTACTTTCCCGTAGTTTTTGTCAATGTTCTCTTTGTATGACCGTACACCGTAAGGCTGAAGTTCAAAATCATCCTCAAAGTTTTCGGGCAGTGATACATCCCACCGCTTTTCAAACCACCCAAGCCGCTGTTCGGTGGTTTGCAGTCCATTTATTGCTCCCTCCGTATGCGGTTCCTCGATGGGATCAGACTGGAAAAACATAATGTCATGCGGATTTATCATACTGCTGATCAGCAGCCAGGGCTGATCGAGCTTCGGCGCTTTGTTTTCCAGCCAATCGATCGTTTCAAAGGCTACGGTGCCATCGAGTTGGGCACCCTGCAGGGGTGCGCCGAACATCTCTCCCCACTGTTGATAATCCGAAAATCCGTAGCGCTCGAGCGCATCTTCACTTAGCGATAATTCGGAACAGTGCCACTTGCCTTTAAAGGCTGTGTAATATCCCTGTTCACGCAGCATGTGACCAATGGTAGGAACATCGGAGGAGAGCTCGTCAATCCAGGAGAAGTTCGTATTAT
>CALJMB010000356.1 GCA_937982515.1 uncultured Balneolaceae bacterium | reverse complement strand
CCAGCTCCAGCAGCTCCTCATCGTCGACCAGGTCCACCTTGTTCATGAAGACCACGATCTGCGGGACCCCCACCTGCCGGGCCAGCAGGATGTGCTCGCGCGTCTGCGGCATCGGCCCGTCGGTGGCCGCCACCACCAGAATACCCCCGTCCATCTGGGCGGCTCCGGTCACCATGTTCTTGACATAGTCGGCGTGCCCCGGACAGTCCACGTGCGCGTAGTGCCGCTGGTCGGTCTCATACTCCACGTGCGAGGTCGCAATGGTGATGCCCCGCTCCTTCTCCTCAGGGGCATTGTCGATGTCGGAAAACTGCTTGGCAACCCCGCCGTAATGCTTAGCCATCACCGTGGTGATCGCCGCCGTCGTGGTCGTCTTGCCGTGGTCTACGTGACCGATCGTGCCGATGTTTACGTGAGGCTTTGTCCTCTGAAATGTCTCTTTTGCCATAATAATTGGTAGTTAATGTTTTTAAGCTCTGGATTCTAGGATTTCCTTTTCTACATTACTCGGAACAGCGGCATATTCTGCGAATTCCATAGAGTAGACAGCACGGCCCTGAGTGGCGGATCTGAGATCCGTAGAGTAACCGAACATCTCGGCCAGCGGAACCTTGGCAGTTACAACCGAACCTTCTTTATTGTTAGTCATCTTACCAATAATGCCCCTTCGGCCATTCAGGTCTCCGATAACATCACCCATATATTCTTCAGGGGTGATGATTTCAACATCCATGATCGGCTCCAGAATAGTGGGACCAGCCTTTTGAGCAGATCGGCGAAATGCCAGCTTTGCACAAAGCTCGAAACTAAAAGCATCCGAATCCACATCGTGATAGGAACCATCGAACAGGCGAACACCTATATTCTGTGCAGCATAATCGGCCTGAATACCTCCCTGCATCGCTTCACGGAAACCCTTCTCAACAGATGGGATGTATTCCCTTGGAATACTGCCCCCGACAATTTCATCGATAAACTTAAAGCCAGGGCTTACGGTAACCTTATTATCGCCATCTTCATACTCTGCAAACTCCTCGATGGGCCCGATCTCAAACTCTATATCAGCGAATTTACCACGACCACCGGTCTGCTTCTTGTATGTTTCACGATGAGAGATCTTCTTAGTGATGGTCTCGCGGTAGGAAACCTGTGGACGTCCCACATTGGCCTCAACCTTAAACTCACGCTTGAGCCTGTCTACAATAATTTCAAGATGGAGTTCACCCATACCTGCTATTGTAGTTTGTCCGGTCTCTTCATCCGTCTGAACCTGGAAGGTGGGATCTTCGTCAGACAGTTTGACAAGCCCGGAGGTTAACTTCTCGGCATCTGCCTTGGATTTTGGCTCTACAGCCAATTTTATTACCGGCTCGGGGAAGGTAATTTCTTCCAGAAGAATAGGATTATCCACATCACAGAAAGTATCTCCGGTTCGGACCTCCTTGACACCCACGGCAGCGGCAATGTCGCCGGCGCGAACCACATCCAGATCCTTCTTATCGTTGGCATGCATTTCGAGGATGCGGCCTATACGCTCCCGCTTTCCGGTAGTGGCATTGTAGATATAGGAACCTTTTTCAAGCTCACCTGAATAGACCCGGAAGAAGGTGAGTTTACCCACATAGGGATCAGACATAATCTTAAATGCCAGGGCAGAGAACGGCTCCTGAACACTCGGCTTGCGCTCCAGCTTTTCATCATGATTCTCGGGATTCTTTCCGGTAATGGCGGAAATGTCATAGGGGCTGGGCATATACCGGATTACCTTATCTAGCAGGGCCTGAACGCCCTTATTTCTCAAGGCGGTACCACACATCACCGGAGTAATTGAAAGGCTTAACGTGGCCTCACGAATAGCGTCTTCGATTTCGGATTCGCTGATCTCCTCCTCCATCAGATACTTCTCCATCAACGTATCGTTGTGATCCGCGATAGCCTCAAGCATGATCTTTCGGTACTCATCAGCCTTTTCCTTCAGATCATCAGGGATATCGATCTCCTCATATTCCATTCCAAGCGACTGATCATCCCATATAATGCCGCGCATGTTAATCAGATCTACAACACCGCGAAAATTCTCCTCTGCACCGATGGGTATCTGAATAGGAATAGGATTCGCACCCAGCTTTTCTTCCATCTGCGTGATCACATTAAAAAAGTCAGCGCCGGTGCGGTCCATTTTATTCACGAATGCCATACGGGGCACATCGTACTTATTAGCCTGCCGCCAAACGGTTTCCGACTGAGGCTGAACGGCACCCACCGAACAAAATACGGCAATTGCCCCGTCAAGCACACGCAACGAACGCTCCACCTCAACTGTAAAGTCAACGTGGCCGGGGGTATCGATAATATTAATGCGATGATCCTTCCATACGCAGTGAGTGGCCGCAGACTGGATCGTAATTCCTCGCTCCTTTTCCTGATCCATCCAGTCCATAGTAGCTCCGCCCTCATGCGTCTCACCCATACGGTGAGTAATACCTGTGTAAAACAGGATCCGCTCGGTAACCGTAGTTTTACCGGCATCAATATGAGCCATAATACCGATATTGCGGGTACGCTTGATCTTTTCTACAATTGCCGGATCTGTTTTTGCTGTTACTTCTGCCATAACTCTTAATTTAAGTCTGTGTAAAAATCGATATTAAAACCTGTAGTGCGCGAAGGCCCTGTTTGCCTCAGCCATCCGGTGCACTTCATCTTTTTTGCGGACAGCGCCGCCCTCGTTATTGGCCGCGTCCATCAGTTCACGCGACAGCCGTCGGGCCATCGACTTGTCATTCCGGCTCGCAGAAGCAGCAATCAGCCAGCGCATACCCAGCGTAGTTCCCCTGTCCGGACGAACCTCTACCGGAACCTGATACGTTGACCCGCCCACGCGCCGGGACCGAACCTCCACAACGGGAGACACGTTATTCATTGCATTTTTAAACACCTCAATGCCTGCCTCCCCTGTCTGCTCTTCAATAATTTCAAATGCCTGATAAAGGATCTTCCTGGCAACGTTCTTCTTGCCGTCCTTCATCAGATTATTTACAAAACGCGTCACCAGCTTATCTCCAAATACCGGATCCGGCTGAACATCACGCTTTTCGGCTGTTTTTCTTCTCATTTTCTTGTCAGATTAATTCCTTGCTAACGTTTAACCTTTTGGCCTCTTGGCACCATACAGACTACGCCCCTGCTTACGATCCTCCACTCCGGCCGTATCCAGCGTGCCCCTCACAACGTGATATCTCACACCCGGCAAGTCCTTTACCTGCCCGCCCTGAATAAGCACTATACTATGCTCCTGCAGATTATGACCCTCGCCCGGAATATAAGCCGTTACCTCATAGCCATTCGTAAGGCGCACACGAGCCACCTTGCGAAGCGCTGAGTTCGGCTTTTTGGGGGTTGTGGTATAAACACGTACACAGACCCCCCGCTTCTGCGGACTGTTCTGCAGTGCAGGAGAATTTGTTTTACTAGGCTTGCTTTTTCTACCTCGGCGTATAAGTTGTTGTATTGTAGGCACGATGCTAAACGCTTAATTGATTTTTCGTTCAAACAAGAGTTGCCAATGATACGGAATTTCGACCCATTATTGCAAGGAAAACCGGATAATTATTTATACTTTTTCTCCACTGCCCTTAAACGGAGAAAATCAGTCAAAACCACGGCTTGTTTGGAAGGATTTTTAGAGTAACTTGTATATACCAACATATCTATTTTGAAATTAGTAAACCTACCCGGACTCAGTACCAAACGCTTGCAAGCACTATCCGATGCCGGCATACACAGCATCGGAGACTTGCTGAATCTGTTCCCCAGAAGGTATCTGGACCGTACCACGGTACTCCCCATTCGGCAGCTAAATGGCCAGGGTGAAGAAGTTACCGTCGTGGGAAGAGTTAAAAAAATACAGGAAACAGGATACGGCAGAAAAAAGAGGCTGGAAGTTATCATACAGGACGATACAGCCACGCTTAAAGGTGTTTGGTTTAAAGGGGTGGCCTATTTTAGAAAAACCCTCAGAGAGGACGAGGTCGTTGCTTTTTTCGGAAAAGCCAAAAGGTATGGGCATTATATATCCATGGCTCACCCGGAAGTGGATAAAATCAGTCATCAAAGTGATCTCCAAAACCTGACTCAGATCGTTCCCGTCTATCCGGGAAACAAAGCTTTCGTCAAGACCCGTATCACCAGTAAACTAATCCACCAATGGATGAAAACGATACTGAGCCATACACGTCCCCCCGAGTTTATACCTGAAGAGGTACTCAAAAGCCAGAAGCTCCCTGAACGGGCTGAAGCTTATCGAATGATTCATTTCCCTGAAACCTCGCATGAATACCGGCGGGCAAGGGAGCGCTTCAAGTTTGAAGAATTCTTCTTGTTTGAGCTGAGTGTAGCCCGCGTTAAAACGGATATCATCAAACGGCACCAAGGCCCTGTGTTCGGCAATGTGGGAAATTATACCAGGGATTTTTTTAATGAGCACCTGCCCTTTCACCTGACTGAAGGGCAGAAGAGCGCGCTGGCCGATATTAAACAGGATGTCCGCTCCGGACATCAGATGAACAGGCTGATCCAGGGAGATGTAGGTTCCGGCAAAACCGTTGTCGCCCTCGGGGCCATTCTCATGGCTTTGGATAATGGTTATCAGGCGGCTTTTATGGCACCTACTGAAATTTTAGCCGAACAACACTTCCGAACGCTCACTACATTCCTCGAACCGCTGGATATTAATATCCGCCTGTTAGTGGGCAACCAGAAGAACAAACTCCGGACGGATATCCTGACCGACATTGAAGGCGGCAACTGTAACATTGTGGTAGGAACCCACGCCGTTATCCAGGAAGGAGTGAACTTCTATAAGCTGGGCCTGGCGGTTATTGACGAACAGCACCGCTTTGGAGTAGAGCAGCGGGCTGAAATACTGAATAAAGGATCTCACCCGCATGTATTAGTGATGTCAGCTACACCTATTCCCCGCTCCCTTGCGATGACCGTGTACAGTGATCTGGATATTTCGGTGATAAAGGGCCTTCCCGGCGGACGCAAACCGGTAAAAACCGCCGTGCGATCCGGAAAGAGCCGTGAGGATATCTACCATTTTGTAAGACAAAACCTGCATGAAGGCGGACAGGCCTATGTAGTTTACCCGCTCGTTGAAGAGTCTGAGGTTGTAGATCTGAGAGACGCCACCATGGGTTATGAAAAGATGAAAAAGCGATTCCCCGATTTTGAAGTAGGCCTGCTGCACGGCCGGATGAGCAACGACGAAAAAGATACCGTCATGAAGAAGTTTATAAGCAATGAAATACAAATCCTCGTCTCAACCACAGTCATCGAAGTCGGTGTAGATGTTCCCAACTCCAACATCATGATTATTGAGCATGCCGAACGGTTCGGCCTTTCCCAACTCCATCAATTACGCGGCCGTATTGGCCGGGGCACACGGCAGAGCTACTGCATTCTTATTCCCGGACAACAAGTCAGCAAAGAAGCCAGGTTCCGCCTGAAGACCATGATAGAGACCAGCGACGGTTTCAAAATTGCGGAGGCCGATCTGAAACTCCGGGGACCGGGAGATTTTCTCGGCACCAAACAGAGCGGCCTGCCAGAGTTTAAGGTAGCGGATATTATCGAAGACCGGTGGATTCTGGAACTGGCTAAACACGAAGCCTGGAAACTGATAAGGCAAGACCCCGACCTGGCTGAAGCACAGCATCGCGAACTAAAAAACGTTTTCCTCCCCTACTATAAAGAAAGATCTCAGTTCTACGGAATGGGCTAATGACACTCTTTTAATAGCCGCGGATTTTAATGGATGGGGCCAACAGACTAGCATTTACAGATTCGTTCTAATACCGATTCCAGTTTATAGTGGTGTACCAGAACCGGCCGAAGACGGAAGACCGCAGACCGGATAAGTAACAGAGCCGGAGCACCATCCATCTCCCCCTCGGCAAAGAGCCTGTCCCGACAGGCCTGTCGGGAGGGTTGTCCGGCAAGTAGCACTATCAGATACAACGACATCATGAAATGGATGCGGTATAAGCTCACAAAGCTTTCAAACACATATCAAAAACCAGAAAGTACGTACACCCGCCTCTATCTGCGAAGAACCTGCCCGACTGCCGGCAGACCCGCGGCTACACCTTCTACAAAATCCAATTTCTATAGCCTTTATTATCCCCTTCAGCTCACATTAAAATCCGAATATCCTACAAATAAACCTCCACCCTAAGCATCTCCCACGTTTCCCGCGCGGGGTTTACCTCGGTTACCGCACAGTGCAGCTCTACGTTCTGCTGTAGCAACCGGCTTATATGCTTATTATCGGTTCGGGGAATGTGTCCCAGCATCGTCCCCTTCCGGTAAATTTTTACAGCAAACCGGTCGTACTCATTTCCGGGCTCTGTCATTAAATCCAGTTCCTCTCCCGCTTCAATCTCATGTATAAAAGAAGGCCCGGAATAATATTGAAACCCGGCTACATAACATGTATTTAGTAAATATCGCTGGTCATCCTGCTTAACTTTTTTTGCTAAAAGAGGCCCCAAAGGCAGGCCGAGCAGAAATGTTAAAAAGTGTTTCCGGTTCATGTTCTAAAGAGTTATGAATTTTAATGCGTTTAGGGGTTAGGTGAAGAACTGTAGTACGATAAAGTCCCCCTTCCTTAAAAATATCAATCGCGAAACACGTCATAAATGTTATACATGTTAGAACCGTATGATGACAGCATACTGTCAGGGCCACCTTCTTTTTATCAATGTTCCCGCTCTGCCCCCCTCACATACACAGAGTTCCGGGCTTTACTACAGTGTGCTTACCACTAAAACACAAAGGCACGAAAAACTTTTCGCGCCTTTTCGTAGGACAAAGGATGACGAACGAAATCCCGAATGCCTTCGCGATGAAATTCATCATTCCCTGTTCGCTATTCGATATTCCGCTTACACCGGCTCTCGGCCTACAAACTTATTAAACCAGCCGGTTCCTCCAGCTTTGGTTGCCTCCCGATACAGAAAAGCCAGGACGTCCAAACCACACATGAAGCATTTCTCCATTTTTATGGCCGATAAATACTCATCATACTTCCAATTATAATATGCATTTGCTATCTGCCGCTCGCCGCCTTACTTCCCGGCTGTACCCGGACGGCACCATCTCCTGATCTTTTCCATGCCAACCATGTACCAACTTCTGGCCTTCTCCTGCCCTGCTCCTGCAAATGTAGGAGCAGACAAGGAGGAGAGAGGGAGAAGATAAGGAGAAGGTACGGCCTTGGTACGGTGATGGTAACAGGGCGGCATGGGCCGGATGTGGAGGAGATAACGGGCCTTTTTAGCCCTTGAAATGAATGTTGGAATAGCTTGTAAAATATATTCGTCCGGGGCATATGTGTGAAGCATGCCGGAATGCGGCAACAGAGAAAGCGGAGCTTCGTGTCCGGGCGTATGGCCTTATACATCCGGTACCCCTTGTGCCTTTCGTGTTCCCGGGGTTACCTTCATCATGACACTTTGCCTGGTTAAATATCAGAACAGGTATTCCAACAATCTGACTATCAGCAAACCCAGGGCCACCAGCAGCAGGACGATAAGCAAAACGAAGAACCCGACAAGAGCCCAGATCAGCCATTTGCTCCTGCGCCGGGTTTTCTCCGGGGCCCTCAGATAATGCTCCAGAAGCCGGGCATTTTTCATATTGGCTTTCCAGGCCACATCAAAAAGATCACCTAATATGGGTATGGATCCGATACCGATATCAAGGAGTATGTTGAGGAACATTCTGAAAATTACCGGTGCCGAAGCATCATGCATGGCAGCGTAGACAGGAAGGTACATGGCTGCCAGTCCACTAATCCAGTCGCCCGCTCCGGGTATAAGGCCAACTACAGAGTCGACACCGAACCGGATATTGGTACCGGGAATTACAAACCTCTGATCCATCAGGTCGGTGAAATTTGTAAGTGTGGCGGGCAGCTCTTGTTCAGACATGTGTTGTCCTGGATTGATTCATAGTTATACGACGCATTCTATTTCGCCCTATCGGAATTGCAAGGGCCACAGACGGGGGACCGAAGGCCGTGGAAGCCGCTTCGGTTATGGGTTATCCGTCACCGGGTTGCTTCGTAACTGTACCGATAGCATGAAATTGGAATCCGTATTATACCTTTGTTAGGAGGCTTTTCGGCATTATGTTTCTCTGCGGCGGGGTGTATTTCGTATGGCGTATCGGGGTGATCATCCCTTATGCCCCCTTCGCCGCTGCCGGCTGCCCCAATTGATTCTGTGGCCATAAGGGGGGATGGATCTCTGCCTGCTTCCAAGACCCGCTGTTTTTTCACAGAAACACGGGGCAGGAACGCGGGGCAGACAGGTGGGCCTGCCCCTGTGGGGTTTTATCCATTTGATCTGTGCAGACCTGTGGCCAGCCTGCCCACGGCCTGTTTCTTATGCGAACTCCTTTTTCTTCTCGGCTCGTTTGCGGTCGTTGTGGTCCAGGTACATCTTGCGGATGCGCAGGTTTTTGGGGGTTACTTCCAGCAGTTCGTCTTTAGCGATGAACTCGATATGCTGCTCCAGGCTCATCTGCCGGGCGGAATCTATTTTAACAGCGTCGGCGCTTTGAGTGGCCCGGTGGTTGGTCAGGTTTTTCTTCTTAACCACGTTTACTACAAGGTCATCGCCCCGGTTGTTGATGCCCACAACCTGCCCCATATACACCGGCTCGCCGGGCTCTACAAAGAAAATTCCCCGGTCTTGCAGGCCTTCCAGCGAGTAGCTGGTAACTTCGCCCTGTTCCAGGGCAACTAAAGCGCCGCGGCTGCGTCCGGGAATCTCGCCGGCGAAGGGTTCGTAAGCGTAAAATTGCTGATGCATGATGCCGGTGCCCCGCGTTTCGGTAAGCATTTCGCTGCGGAAGCCAATCAGTCCCCGGGAAGGCACCTTAAAGGTCAGCCGGTTGTTCTCGCCCTCCTGAGTCATAGAGGTCATAATTCCTTTTCGCTTCTGCAGGTTATCGATTACCCGGTTGCTGTAATCCTGATGCACATCTACTACCACTTCTTCGTAGGGCTCATAGCGCTGCCCGTCGATTTCACGATACAATACTTCAGGGCGTGAAACGGCAAGCTCAAACCCTTCGCGCCGCATAGTTTCGATCAGGATGGCGAGCTGAAGTTCGCCCCGGCCCGATATTTTATACACATCCGGGCTTTCGGTCGGTTCAACCTTCAGAGACACATTGGTGCGGATCTCTTTCATCAGGCGGTCTTTAATCATGTTGGAGGTGACATACTCGCCTTCTTTTCCGGCAAAGGGTGAGTTATTTACCCGGAAATACATCGCCATAGTAGGCTGGTCGATATTATAAGATGCCAAAGGCGTCATGTCAGCAGTTGCCGTAAGCGTGTCTCCGATATCTACGTTTTCATAGCCGGCCAGGGCAAAGATATCTCCGGCGCCGGCTTCCTCCACCGGTTCGCGAGCCAATCCGTTAAACGTAAAGAGCTTGGTGGCGCGAGCCTTCTCTTTAACGTTGCCTTCCCGGTCTAACAGTGCTATTTCCTGATTTACCCGAATGGTGCCCTGTTCTACCCGGCCTACGGCAATGCGTCCTACATAGTCGTTCCAGTCGATGCTGCTTACCAGCATTTTAAAGGGGGCATCGGTCTTCTGCTCCGGCCCCGGAATGTGTTCCAGAATGGTTTCGAAGAGGGGGGTGAAATCTTCATTATCGTCTTCCAGTTCACGCCGGGCTATCCCCTCTATGCCAATAGCGTACAGGATGGGGAAGTCGAGCTGTTCGTCGGTGGCGTTTAACATCACAAAAAGATCGAATATTTCATTGAGCACCTCATCGGGGCGGGCATCTTTCCGGTCAATTTTATTTATAACGACTATGGGCTTATAACCGAGTTCAAGAGATTTACGGAGTACGAACTTCGTCTGAGGCAGCGGGCCTTCGGCGGCATCCACCAGCAAAATCACGCCATTTACCATCTTCAGAACACGCTCCACCTCTCCGCCGAAGTCTGCGTGTCCCGGGGTATCTACGATGTTGATTTTTGTATCGCGCCATGTCACGGCGGTGTTTTTGGAGCTGATGGTGATACCCTTTTCCCGTTCGAGATCGCCTGAGTCCATCACCCGGTCTTCTACCTGTTGGTTTTCCCGGAAGGTGCCGCTCTGTTTGAGCATCTGATCGACCAGCGTGGTCTTTCCGTGGTCTACGTGTGCAATTATGGCGATATTTCTGATATTCTGAGACATATGGATTGACTTAAGCAAGCCACTGATGCCGGGTCTGATGCTTCAGAGGCCACTAAAGTATAAAATGGTTTCTGTTTTCGTGGCTTAAGGCACGCGGCCTTCTTTCTATTAACAACTCAATTTGATAGCACCTGCATACAGACCGGCCATGGCGTTATTCAACATTTTTAAAGACCTGCAAGATACGGCTTAATCCTGCCAATTCGTATACTTTTTACTTGAAAATTTCAGACCTCTCATTCTCTTTGCAATGTTATCCCCCGGATTTTGATTTGATATATATAAGCTCGTTGCGTATTTCGTAGTATGTACCTGTTTTGTGCCGGCTGTGCCCACTACGTAATACACAGCGCGTTTTACAAATGAAACGTGTCCTTGATTCCCGAACACACCACCTTTTTAACAAGCAATTAAATAAAATTAACGAATGAACTTACAACTCTCAGAACAGCGATTCATTGTTTGCGGAGCCAGCAGCGGCTTCGGAAAAGCTATTGCCACACAGCTATTGGAAGAAGGAGCCAAGGTTATTACTGTGGCCCGCCGGGAAGAAAAGCTGGATGAATTAAAACAGCAGTATGAGCAAAAAGTGACCGTTGTAGCCGGCAATCTGCTCAGCAGCGAAACTCATAACCGGATTGAAGAAGCTATTGGCAATGACACTTTGCATGGCATTGTGCTGAATGCCGGTGGCCCGCCGGCTCTCACCCCGCTGGAAACGGCTATGTACGACTGGGATAAAGCCTACGACAAAGTTATGCGCTGGAAAATCGATCTGGTTCTGCGGCTGATATCCTACTTCACCAGCAACCGTTATGGGCGAATATTGTTTATAGAGAGCCAGTCTGTGAAACAGCCCATCCCGGGCCTGGTATTAAGCAATGCCTTCAGAGCCGGAGTGGTTGGTTTTGCCAAATCGCTTTCTCTGGAAGTAGCCAGGCATGGAATAACTGTCAATGTATTGGCGCCGGGTTCTCACAATACCCCCGCCATAGATCGTGTTATCAAAAAAGAGAGTGAACATTCATCAAAGCCTTTTGAAGAAGTGAAGAGGGCCATGGAAGCTTCCATTCCGGTGGGACGAATGGGTACGGCGGAGGAACTGGCTTCACTGGCGGCGTGGATCCTTTCACCGCATGCCTCATACGTCACCGGGCAGACCTTCAGTCATGACGGCGGCAACATTAAAGGCATTTTTGGCTAAAACCAGGAATACGGATGAGACGGATTGTTTGGATGATCGCAGATACTCTTATATTTAATCTGTGAACATTCGCATGAGCCGCGTTATCCGTGTTCCCGAAATTATACTTTGCATGTGGTATCAAAAACAAATACAGCTTACTCCCAAAGCGCGGGGTTATCATATCATTACGAATGAAATTATGGATGCGATCCCGGAGATCAGTGCCATCAGAACAGGCATGGCCCATATTTTCATCCAGCATACAAGTGCCGGCCTGACAATCAACGAAAATGCCGATCCGTCGGTACGCCGGGATTTTGAAACTCACTTTACGCGTATGGTTCCCGAAGATGTATCGCTCTACGAGCATACACTGGAGGGCCCGGATGATATGACTTCTCATATAAAAAGCTCCTTACTCGGCTCGTCGGTGAGTATTCCCATTACTGACGGGAGGTTTAACCTGGGCACCTGGCAGGGTATTTATCTGTGCGAGCACCGCAACCGGGGCGGCTCCAGAAAACTGGTGGTTACATTGCATGGGGAATGAGGCGGCCATCAGCTGCTGCCAGAGGCTGGTTGCCTGACAGGCTAATCAACCTGGTTCCTGTCTGTTTTTTTGGGAGGAATTCTGACTTCTGACTTCAGAATTCTGAAGTCAGGAGTCTGAATGGCGTCCCTGGGCCTTCTGTTTAAGACTCAAAGCTCGTAGCTCAGAGCTACTATTTCTTGCCCGGCCGGACCCACCCCTTGTTCCCCTCCCCGGGAGGGAGACACCCTGCGTGGAACGCAGCGCGTTTCCGGCACTCTTCACCTGATAGTCAGGAGCGTAACAGCCTGAGCCCGTTCAGTACAACCAGCAGGGTGCTGCCTTCGTGTCCCACCACTCCTAATGGCAGGGGAAGCTCAAACAGGAATACCGAAGCGACAAGCATAACTATCACTGCGAGGCTGAAGCTGATATTCTGCCAAACCACTTTTCGGGCCTTACGGGATAAGTTTATGATATACGGGAGGCGGGTCAAATCGTCGCCCATCAACACTACGTCAGCCGTTTCCAGGGCCACATCGGTTCCGGCTGCGCCCATGGCTATACCCAGGCTGCTGGAGGCCAGGGCGGGAGCATCATTCACGCCGTCTCCCACCATTGCAACGGTCTCGGTCCGGGCAATTTCTTTAATTATGCTCACCTTCTCTTCCGGAAGCAGTTCGGCATAAAAGCGCTCGATATTTAACTTCTTCGCCACACTTCGGGCTACTCCTTCGAGATCTCCCGTAAGAATAACGAATTTATCCACTCCAAGTTTCCGGAGAGCCTTCAGGGCTACCGGCGCCTGTTCACGAATCTGATCGGCAAAAGCGAATGCTCCGACCAGCTGTTCATCCACTCCCACATATATTACTGTTTTTCCTTCCTCTTCCAGTCTTCTTATCTGTTCTGCTATATCTCCGGGGATGTTATCAATCTTTCCGTTAAATAATTTTTTGTTTCCAATTTTCACCTGATTCCGGCGGACCCGGGCCATCACCCCTTTGCCTATTTCGGCCTGCACATTTTCGGCTTTGGGGTAAGACAGGCCGCGTGCTTCCGCCTCCCGTACAATTGCAGCCGCCAGGTGATGCTCGGAATGTTCTTCGGCAGAGGCGGCGAACGTTAATACAGCTTCTTCAGTCAATTCACCGTTTCCATTTCTACCGTTGGCTGAAGGGCACAACAGGATATCAGTCAGGGCGGATCTTCCGGTTGTGAGGGTTCCTGTTTTGTCAAATGCAATGGCCGATATGGCAGCTGCCTGCTCCAGATAGGCTCCACCCTTAAACAGAATTCCGTTGCGGGCGGCATTGGCGATAGCCGAAAGGATACTGGCCGGCATACTTATAATCAGGGCACAGGGCGAGGCTACCACCAGAATAGTCATGGCGCGATAGAACACGTCATCAAAGGGTTGCCCGAGTATGTAGTATGGAATAAGTACGAGCAGGATGGTGCCTATGATGACCCCCGCCGCATATTTGGGCTCAAAATCCTCCAGGAATCGTTGTGTGGGAGCCTTTTCTGACTGTGCCTGCTCCACCAGTTCGATAATCTTGGCGAGCGTCGTTTCTCCGGCCAGTTTGGTTACTGCTATCTCGAGTACGCCATCTTCGTTCATTGTAGCCGCATACACTTCTTTGCCCGCCTCTTTGGGCACGGGAGCGCTCTCGCCTGTTATGGCAGACTGGTTAACCGAGCTTATGCCTGATTTTACAATACCATCGATAGGGATGCGCTCTCCGGGTTTTACAACGATGGAATCTCCTATCTTCAGCTGTTCCACCGGAATCCGTTTTTCCCGGCCGTCGGGATACCGGATAAGCGCTTCATCGGGCCGTAACTCCATGAGCGACTGTATAGCTCTCCGGCTCCGGCCCATGGCATAATCCTGCAGTGTATTGCTCAATGAAAAGAGAAACAGCAGTACGGCTCCCTCCAGCCAATTGTCTATGACAGCGGCTCCGATAGCCGCAAGGATCATCAGAATATCTACATTCAGTTCACGCCTTAACAGCGCCCTGACACTCTCCACCAGACCGGCATACCCTCCGGTCAGGTAAGCTGCCATATAGAAATACCGCGCTGTATCTCCGGTAATGACGCCGGATAGAGATCCGAAAAAGCCCGTAGCCAATGCGATGGCACACAAAATGGTTAAGGCAGCTTCGAATCGTAACGCCGTGTGTGACTTGCTCTCTTTCTTTCCCTGGTTTTGAACCATTGTTATATACCTTTTCTTACACGCAACAACCGGTCAAACCTGTTTATGGCTGAAGACAACCCATAAGTTGGCTTGTTTCCGCTGCTGTATTTGACATCTTCTATTGAATAAAAAGCTTCAGAATCAAACGCTTCTATGATATTAACGACTTCATTCCAGCGTTTACGTTTTATAATGGTGAATATTATCTTTACTGCTCCCATTCCGCCCTGCGCATCCATAAAGGTAAGCATAACTTTTGCTTCTTTTAAGCGTTTAATCAGCTCACTTGCATTTCCGTTCGTCACCACCCGAATCATAACCGTTCCGACTTTCAGCTTATTTTCGAGTGTCATTCCCAGAAAGGTTCCCGCAGCAAAACCGCCGGCGTATGCTACGTAGTTAGCCCAGTTGTTGAGATGCTGCATCAGTTGGGCAATTACCATTATCCAAATCAGCACTTCCAAAAAGCCCAGAAGAGCTGCCTTTACCTTCATCCCTCTGGATACAAAAAGTATACGCAATGTACCAAGGCTTACATCACAGATTCGAGCTAAAAAGATAACGATCGGGACCCAATTCACCGAAAAAGCTTCCATAAGCGTGTGAAGTCTCTTTTAAAAAAAAAGGATGCCCCCGAGAAACGAAAGCACCCATTAAAATTCAGCCCCGGCTGGTATTAGCTCGTACAACAAAGTCCGAAGCTTAAAGGAAAGTTCAGCGGAGAGAGAGGGATTCGAACCCTCGATATCCCTATGGGGATATACTCCCTTAGCAGGGGAGCGCTTTCAGCCACTCAGCCACCTCTCCGTTAAGAGCACACAAATATAAGCTTGCTGACAATGTATTTCAATGGCCAGCCGGAAAATAATGGAATACAGATTAGGCGGGGAGAACAGGCTATCATGGATGTTTTTTTTGATCTGTGCTATCCGTACGATCAGTGGTATCCGTGTTCTGTTGTTTATTCAGGATGTATATCTGCGCGAGGTTGCGCCCTTCCTGCGCATAATCGAGGCCATAGCCCAATACAAAAAGATTAGGGATCTCAAACCCGACATAGTCCAGAGAAACATCGTGGAGGGTAGCCTCGGTTTTGTGTAGCAGCGCCACGGTTGCTATGGATGCCGGGTTTTTCTCAGACAGTTTGTTCAGAATGTATTTGATCGAAAGTCCGGTATCTACGATATCTTCAACCAGAATGATATGCCGCCCCTCAATGCTTGCATCAATATCTTTCAGGTCCGTAACCTGCCCGGCCGAAACTTTCTCATCACCATAGCTGCTCAGTTTCAGAAAATCTACTTCACACGGTATCTGAACGTACCTCATCAGGTCGGATAGAAAGATATACGCGCCGTTAAGCACACCAATGAAAATAGGACGTTTGCCTTGATAATCCCGGCAGAGCTCTTCGCCCAATTCAGCTACCCGTCGGTTAAGTTCTTTCCGGGTTATGTACACGCTGAATGTTTCTCCGTTACAGATTACCGTATCAGGTTGGTAGTATGGCATTCAGTTATGCGCTTCGCTTTATGATTAGGCACTCACGGGTATTCGCGTCACACCGGACGAGCTCTGAGATGGTTCCGGGAGGAACCCTGTTTTCTGTGGGGGGAAAGATAACAGCACAAATGGTATCTTCAAAAGACTCCAATACCAGTGCATTGTTTTTTCCGGCGGCGCTGACTTTTCTGTTCGCCAGATGATCGGATATTTTTTGATGGCCTTCCATACCAAACGGACGGAACCGGTCTCCCTGCTTCCAGCGGCGAAGCCTCAGCGGCCACTCGATTCTATCGGCATCGAGATATAAATATCGGTTGAAGTCGGGTTTGGAATACCGGCCCATTTCAAAAACCATATCGCCCAGCGTCAATGGACCGGAATCAAGCCTGTCCCGTTCAAGTACCATGAGCCTGTGGGATTCCGGTTTGTGGCAGATCATTTTAAAGTGCTCTCTGTCTCTCATCAAAGAAAGGCCTTCCGTAAACTGGATGGCTTTGCCCGTCTGCAGGCGACCCAGGTTATCCAACTCGTCCAGGGCCTTCGTTCCTATTTGGATATCAGGCTGACCGCTTTTGAATATATGCAAGGCCAGGGCTTTACGCAGCCGGGGAGTGATGTTGAGCAGCCCTTCACGGCTAATCCGCCCTTGCTCATCCGTAAGGTGTTGTGACATCCATTCCAGCGCCTCTTCAAAAAGTTCTGCCTGTTCGGCTATCCTCAATATATTTTGTCTCCAGCCGGGAAAATGTTTTTCTAATTCTGCCAGCCATTCATTCCTCAAAAAGTTTCGGGCAAAATCCGTTTCCAGGTTGCTCTTGTCAACGCGGAACGGGATATGCTTTTTCCGGACATATTCCTCAATTTCATTCCGGGAGGTGTGAAGAAGCGGACGGAAGATACCCTCCTTCCACATACTCATGCCCGACCATGCGGCCAGCCCTGCTCCGCGAAACTGCTTTTGAAGAATGGTCTCTATCTGGTCGTCCTGATGATGGGCAACCGCTATGCCATCGGCATCGTATGCGCCGGCCAGAGCCCGAAACATATCGTAGCGAACCGCTCGGGCCCACTGCTGAAAGTTTTCACCCTCTGCCTCTTCAGGATCAACGGAAAGAGAGTGGCAGTCGAACCCCCATTGGAAGGCCATCTGCTCAACCAGCTCCGCATCTTTATCAGACTCTTTACCCCGCTTGCCGTAATTGATATGCACCACTAAAACATCTATCTCCAGCCTCTTTAAGATGTGCAACATGCACATGGAATCGGGTCCGCCGCTGACACCTGCTACAAACCGGAGGCTTCGGTAATCCGGGAAAAAATTCTGTAAGGCTTTTTGTACCCGTTCTTCAATCGGTGATAAGTCGGATTTGTTCATAAGAAAATGTTTCTATTCCCCCTTCGCTGTCAATAACAACAAGTTGCCCTTTTTCATTTACTCCAAGCAATTTATACTTCTGACCAAGCTCATCTCCGTTGACATTTAGTTTTATCCATTTGCCGTATCCAACAATCTTTTGGTTGATGTTTTTCAGTAAGGTACTGTTCTTTTTGTGCCATCGCCCATACTCGTACTCAATACGGCTTAAAAAACCACATAAAAATTGCTCCCGGCTTATATTCTTGTTTGTCAGCTGTCGGAGCGATATGGCTTTCTTTCGCAGTTCCTCATTGGGGAAATCTTCCTGATTTATGTTCAAGCCGATTCCTATTAATACCCGGTCCAGGTGGTTGCCATTAAATATGGCTTCTGTCAATATCCCTCCAACTTTTTTGCCTTCAATTATTACATCGTTAGGCCACTTTATCTGCGCTTCCAGGCCTGTGACATCTTTTATCTGATCTACGGCAGCACGGGCGCAGGCCAGAGTCAACACATGGAGGCGCCCCTCTTCCAGGGGGGTGAACGCCAGTGTGAAGGTCAGGTTTTTTCCCGGCGGGACCACCCAGGGCCGTTCGTACTGGCCTCTGCCTTTTGTCTGATGATCGGTGATGCACAACAGCCCATGAGAAATTTGTCCGGGCGGGAGTTTCTTCAGATAGGTGTTTGTAGATTCCAGTTCCTCAAAATACAGCTGGCTTTGTGCCAGCCACTGAGTGGAAAGTGATTTTCTAAATGTATCTAGGTCGAACAAGGCTGTTGAGTCGTGAGTCGTGAGTCGTGAGTCGTGAGTCGTGAGTCGTGAGTCGTGAGTC
>CALJMB010000355.1 GCA_937982515.1 uncultured Balneolaceae bacterium | reverse complement strand
AGAAGCACCGCGCCCCTCCCCTTACGGCGCCACCCGCCCGATATTAGTATATCGCAGCGACTGATATCACTATATCGCGCCGAGCGATATGAGTATATCGCAGAATCCGATATTACTATATCATAGCGAGTGATATTACTATATCCGATGGTAGGATATCGTAATATCACCCGGACCGATATAGGCATATCAGCAGGTATGATATAGGTATATCGGGCGCACAACGCAGGAAGGGGGCGGGGCCGAGCTGCCAGAGCGGCGGCCAGATCCTCCTTAAGGGGCAGGGCGTTATCAGGCCGGGCCGGTTCTTTCTTCCAGCTACCAAACACTTACCCATGCTGCCCGTTTGCGGGTAAGACCAGCCCATCCGCCGGAGGCGGATACCCCCCCCGATAGCCCCGGATGCAATCCGGGAGAACAACATGGCAAGCACACCGCCCACTCCGAAGGAGTTGAACCGACGGCCGCCCGGTTCAACCCCTGCCGGGGTTGACGGTGGTCGTATCCCTGCAACCCCGGATTGCATCCGGGGCTATCGGGGGTTCAACTCCTTCGGAGTGGGGAGCGGGGGGGCTGTTTTCTCTAAGCGCGGGGTGATGCAATGCAACGCGGTTCCGGGCTAAGCAATGAAGCCCCAAGGCCTCTCCCCGTTGTTCCCTTCTAACCTGGAGACGCTGATCATCGTGTTTCCTTACGCGTTGATTATGGCTCTGGTGGGGCTTATCGAAAGCCTGCTCACCCTGACTATAGTCGATGAAATGACCGAAACACGGGGACGAGGTAACAAAGAGAGCGTTGCCCAGGGAATAGCCAATTTTGTGTGTGGTTTTTTTGGAGGAATGGGTGGCTGTGCTATGATCGGACAAAGCATCATCAATGTAAGTTCGGGAGGGCGCAACCGCATTTCAGGCATTGTAGCCTCGGTCAGCCTGCTTCTTTTCGTTTTAATAGGAGCGCCTTTGATAGAACAGGTACCGATGGCCGCACTCGTGGGGCTGATGTTTATGGTTGAGATGGGGACGTTTGAGTGGGCCAGTCTGCGGATGTTCCGGAATGTGCCGCATACCGATTTTATTGTGATGATAACAGTAGCCCTGATAACGGTTCTGTTCCACAACCTCGCAGTAGCCGTTCTGATAGGAGTAATCATCTCAGCCCTGAAATTTGCCTGGGAAAATGCACTCCGGATCCGGGTAAGGAAACGCATAGACGAAAACGGAGTGAAGCATTACGAAATTTACGGGCCGCTGTTCTTTGGATCAGCCGGGCTGTTTCAGCAAAAGTTCGATGTGAATGAAGATCCCGATGAAATAATCATCGACTTTAAGGAGTCGCGTGTGGTAGATCACTCTGCCATCGAGGCTTTGAACAAAGTGACCGAACGCTATGCGAAGGTTGGTAAAAAAGCACATTTGAAACACCTCAGGGCCGATTGCCGCAGGATGTTGGATAACGCCTCCGCAATCATTGACGTGAACTACTGGGAAGATCCCAAATACAAACTGGTTTCAGATGAACTGGCCTAGTGTGGGGTTCAGGCCGGAACTCTCTAAAGCATTTGAACTTACAAAGCGTACAGGCCGGGCGATCCGCCGCGAAGTACGAAATATGCATTAGAAATAATTTCAGCTTAACCTTACCTTTAGAGCGTGTCGCTTTTGCAGAGCGCGGATACGGCGGGTGGAGCCGATCTTCGCAAGTAATAATAATAAGGTGCATTCGAGATAAGGATAACATGTAGAGACACCTCTACCTCTCCCCTTGAAGAGAGGCTTATATATATCGTATTTCTTATCCCGAACTCACGTTAACATAGGATGTATCGTATTATTCGTGCGTATCGGCCCCATCCATGATATCCGCGTTCTCCTTAACGCGGCCGTAGACCAGCACACGAACTGGCGTTTTAGAGGTAAGAGAACAGCCACATTCAACATAAGACAAGAACTTAAAAATCAGCATGCAATCTTTAGATCCCGCAGTACAAAAAAGAATAGGCCACTGGCTCAACGGCAGTTACGATGATCAGACTAAAAGTAACATTCAGGCCATGCTCGATAACAAAGAGTATGAAGCACTGACGGATGCTTTTTACCGGGATCTGGAATTCGGCACAGGAGGCATTCGCGGCATAATGGGGGTAGGCTCTAACCGGGTGAATAAATACACGTTTGGCATGGCGGCCCAGGGATTCAGTAACTTTCTCAAAAACACCTACCCGGACGAACTTATCAAAGTGGCCATAGCTCACGATTCACGCAACAACTCTGAAACCCTGGCTCGTGTAGTAGCCGATATTTTCTCTGCCAACGGTATACATGTATACCTGTTCGATGGCCTGCGTCCCACACCGGAACTCTCCTTTGCCATCCGGGAGCTGGGCTGCCAGGGCGGCGTAATGCTTACGGCCTCTCATAATCCCAAAGAGTATAACGGCTTTAAAGCCTATGGGGCGGATGGCGGACAGTTGGTGCCCCCTCACGACCGGCTGGTGATGGAAGAAGTACAGAAGATCCGGGATGTTGAAGAGATCCGGTTTTCCGGCAATCCGCAGCTGATCGAATCGGTCGGGGAAGAGATCGACAGGAAATATATAGAAACCATTGCGGGTTTTTCTGTAGCTGGCGATGCCATTAAGCGGCAGAGTGATCTGAAGATTGTATTCTCCCCTATCCACGGCACGGCAGGCGTGCTGATGCCAGACGTCTTCAGGCGATATGGGTTTGAAAATGCGACCTTTGTGGAAGAGCAGATGTCTTTTGACGGAAACTTTCCAACGGTAGAGTACCCGAATCCCGAGGAAAAAGAGGCGCTCACCCTGGCCCTTGATAAAGCACGGGAGATCGATGCCGAACTGGTGATGGCCACCGATCCCGATGCCGACCGCGTGGGCATCGCCGTTAAAGATGACAAAGATGAGTGGATATTACTTAATGGAAACCAGATCGGTTCTCTGATCATCAATTACATGCTTCATGCCTGGCAACAAGCCGGCAAGCTCGGGGGGGATGAGTACATTGTTAAAACGGTTGTGACAACCGGCCTGATCGACCGGATAGCCCGGCATTACGAAGTAGAGTGCTTCAGCACCCTGACGGGCTTTAAATACATCGGGGAGCTGATGACCCGCCTTGAAGGCAAAAAGCAATTCATCGCGGGCGGAGAAGAGAGCTACGGATATCTGATAGGCGATCATGTACGCGACAAAGATGCCATAGTGTCTTCGGCTATCATTGCGGAAATGACGGCCTATTATAAAGATAAGGGCAGCAGCCTGTTCGAAACTCTTATCAGCTTATATCAAGAATACGGCTACTTCAGGGAACGACTGGTAGCCCTATACAAAAAGGGTAAAAAAGGGTCGGAAGAGATTCAGCAAATCATGAAGGAATTCCGTGCCAATCCGCCCTCACAACTGGGCAGATCAGAGGTGGTTACGGTCAGAGATTACAAGACAAGCGAAGAGAGAAACCTCAAAACAGGCAAGGTATCGCCTATCGATCTCCCGACCTCCAACGTACTACAGTTTATAACGGAAGATGAATCCATCGTCTCCGTTCGCCCCTCGGGTACGGAACCTAAAATCAAATTCTACTGCAGCGTAAACAGCCGCCTGGAGAACAGAAGTGATTTTGACCGTGTAACCAGGCAGCTGGAAGAGAAAATGGATACGATCATGGATGAGCTTGCCCGATAAACCGCACACAGCAAGCTTGTCCGGGGCCCTCCATCTGAAGCGGCAGAAGCTGTACAGACCGGTGCATGACAGTTAGGCATCCCTAACATGATATTAAATATTGGTTTCCGTATAATGAGCCGTCAACCTTGGGCGCTCTGACCTATCGCTCAAGGCGATGTATAAGCCGGTACCTTAACAAAATCATTTCTTATATGACTATGCACCAAACTGTACACCGACTATCGCTTCTTATTTTTGTTCTGGCTGTTGGATTTTATCTCCCCGATCAGGCTGCCGCCCAGGAAAAAGAGCGTTACTCCAACCTCAAAGAAGCGTTGTTGTCATCCGGAAACCTCTACGGCTCCCAGGGCCCCCGCACCATCAACTGGATTGATGGCGGAGACCGCTATTCCTACATGCAATACGGCGAGAACGGTAATATGGAGATTCGCGCCTACACTCCCGCTTTAGAGGAGGATGTGCTTGTTTTCAGCAATGAAAAACATACCTTCCCAGGCTCCGATAAGCCATTCACCTATAATTCCTTCCAGTGGTCGGAAGATTCTAAATACATTGTATTCCGGTCCAACTTCCGCCCGGTCTACAGGTATTCAGGTATCTCCGATTACTATCTCTATTCTATTGAAGATGAATCGCTGCGGCTTCTGGTGGAAGATGCCCGTACCGCCGAGCTTTCTCCTGATGGAAGCAAGATCGGGTATGAGCGTAATGGCGATCTGTTTGTCTACAATCTGGACGACAAAAAGGAAACCCGGCTTACAGACAGCGCCAAAGAGAATTTTTATAACGGGCGCTTCGGATGGGTCTATGAAGAAGAGTTCGGGCTTGTACAGGCCTGGGTGTGGTCGCCGGACAGCAAATACATCGCTTATTGGCAGACCGATGAACGTGATATTAACATTTTTCAGATGACGGATTATGAGGGGCAGCATCCGGAATATGTGAAAATTCCTTACCCGAAAGTAGGCGATAAAAATCCTACGGTGCGCATAGGAGTAGCCAACGTTGAAAACAGGAAAAAGCAGTGGATGGATGTAGATTCCGGCGAAGGGTATATCCCGCGGCTATACTGGACCTCCCAGGAAGGCCGGCTTGCGGTTGTGCATTTAAACCGCCCTCAGAATCACCTACGGCTCACCTTTCACAATGTAACTACAGGAAAAGGCGAACTGATCATGGAAGAGCGATCGGATACCTGGATCGATGTGTTCGACTTTTTCGCCGGCATCGATCATCTCTTCTTTTTCCCGGTTGACCGCGAAGAGTTTTACTGGATTTCTGACCGGGACGGATGGAGCCATATTTACCGATACGATTATAGTGGCAATCTGAAAAACCAGGTCACCCGGGGCGAATGGGAGGTGACCTATGTCCATACGGTAAACTATGACGACGGACGCATCTACTACACCTCGACAGAAGATTCGCCGCTGGAGCGCCATTTGTATTCCATCACATTTAACGGTAAAGACAAGCAGAAGCTCACCGATACTCCGGGCACTCATTCTATCTCGATGGGCCCCAATGCCCGATACTACCTCGACCGGTACTCCAACACAGAGACGCCATTGCAGGTGGAACTCTGGAATACTTCCGGCCAAATGCTTATCAGGCTGGAAGACAATACAAAAGTATCAGAATTTATCAACAAACACGTGTATGCCCCCAGGGAGCTATTTAGCTTTACCACTTCAGACGGGCAGCAACTGGATGGGTTTATTATTAAACCGATAGATTTTGATTCCACCAAAGCCTATCCCCTCCTGCTTAATATTTATGCCGGCCCCAGTTCCCAGGGAGTGTATAACGAATTTGAGAGGGGCGGGTGGACCCAGTACCTGGCCCAGGAAGGATATGTAATTGCCAATGTGAACAGCCGGGGCAGCGGCGGATATGGCAGCGCATTTGAAAAGCTGGTCTATAAACAGCTCGGTAAGTGGGAGTCTCATGACCTGGCTGAGACAGCGAAATACCTGGCACAAAAGCCATGGGTAGACGGAGACAATATGGCGATCAGAGGACACAGCTACGGCGGGTATATTACGACACTTACGATGTTTACGCATCCCGGTGTCTTTAAGGCGGGCATTGCCGGCGCACCCGTCACTGACTGGAGATTATATGACAGCATTTATGCCGAGCGTTATATGGGCCTGCTGGAGAACAACAGAGATGGTTATATACAGGGTTCTCCTGTTACACATGCTCATAAACTCGAAGGCGAGCTTTTGGTGGCCCATTCCACTATGGACGAGAACGTGCATGTCCAGAACACCATGCAGCTGATGACGGCTCTGGCCGGCAACGGAAAGGACGCGGACCTGCGCATATATCCTCCGGGAGCGCATGGTGTTTCCTTTAACACCGCGAGCTACTTTTTGCTTTACGAAACCTATACGAAATTTCTAAACAAGCATTTAAAGTGAGCTTCCTCCGGTTAATATCTCATTCCATCCGCTCTGTGATGGAATGAGATAACACATACCTTTCTCTACCAACAGCTGTCATGCTGAGCGGAATGAGCAGGAGCGAATGCAGTCGAAGGATGACAGCCTTTGCCAGAGGATATCCGCAAAAAGTATGGGTATCTTGCCCGGAGGCGGCTACATTTCAACTATGAAGATGTGTTTGTACTGTTTGCGTCTTGGCTCACGCTCGCTTCCCGGTTGTTGCCATTATTGAGCATGGCATTCAGTTTTTCCCCTCCCCGGATGCCGAAGTCCAGTGTACGAATTGGGAACGGAATCATGATATCATGTTCATCGAATTTTTTGGTAATTGCCATGATGGCATCGCTCCGGGCTTCCCAGAAATGGTGGTTCTTTTTGAAATCGATCCAAAAACGGACTTTAAAATTAACGGAACTGGTACCGAACTCATCATAATACACTTGTACTTCGCGGTCGCTGTTACATAGATCTAGTTCTTCAACAGCCTCGATAGCCAGTTTTTGCGCTTTCGCCAGATCATCGCCATACGAGACGCCACAAGATAAATCAATACGCCGATGCCCGCTTTGAGTTAAATTCTCCACCGGCTTTTCAAAAACAAGCTTGTTGGGGATATAGATTATTTGTCCCTGCGTGGTCTCTATAACGGTATTCCGCAAATTGACCTGTATCACATAGCCATAATACCCATTCGTGCTTATAATGTCTCCAATGCCAAAAGGGTGACGGATGGATAGGATAACTCCTGCTACAAAGTTGGATGTGATGTCCTGAAATGCGAAGCCGAGAACCAAACCGATAATCCCGGCACCGGCCAGAAGAGATGTTACGGCGCGGTCAAGCTTTAGTACGCCCAGTGCAATAAATAAACCCAGGCCGGCTATCAGAATCCCGACCAAGGTTTCAAACAGGCTTATAATTGTTTTATTTTTTGTTGTCTTTCGAAGAACCCCTGCAACGGCTCTCCGTGTCACCCTTCCTATCAGATAAAACACGGTAAGTATGAGCAGAGCAACTACAAAATTGGGCAACATCTCTACTGCAGTATCTAGCCAACTCTCTATTTTCCCCATTACCAGGTTATATGCTTTAGAGATCTCCATTACCTAGCCTGCTACTCTTTAGGGTTGTGAAACTGCTTATTTATACAATCATAATAATTGAAATCATTTCCATAACGTTCACTATTCCTCATTAAAGAGGTGCAGTTGTTAATTCTTTGCCATACTTTAACTTGCAATGTACGGGCAAAACTTGCGTCCGGTTTTGGGAATTTAAAATCTTCCGCTCCTGTTACATTTTAACCGTAAATCCTAACTAAATACTATACTTATGCCTGATAAAAAAGCAGAAGCTGTCTGGAATGGAGATCTTAAGAATGGAAAGGGAACCATGAAACTGGGAAGCGGATCCTACGAAGGTGATTTTACCTTTGCCTCCCGTTTCGAAAACGGAGCCGGTACTAACCCTGAAGAACTGATCGGAGCTGCGCACGCCGGCTGTTTTTCCATGGCATTATCCAATGAGCTGGCTCAGGCCGGATATAATCCCGAATCTGTCGCAACCAATGCCACAGTAACACTGGAAACGGTAGATGGTGCTCCCACCATCAGCACCATCACACTGGAAACGGAAGCGGTTATACCTGATATAGATGATGATACGTTTCAGGAGATTGCCGAAGGTGCAAAGAAAAACTGCCCGGTATCAAGGGCGCTGGCAGGTCCGGAAATCAAACTCAATGCGACGCTGCGCAATTAGTGGAGGTTGGTTGATCATTTAAATAACGTGAGTTCGAGATAAGAAATTAAGTATCAGGGAGTTCTCTCCCCTTGAGGGGATGAATCATATCTGTACAGGTATAAAGCCGACTGGCAGAGAGAGTTTCCCTTAGCTTTTATGTAACATTCCTATTCCGAACTCACATTAAATAGGAAATCAGACACTGCACCTTGCTCTAAGATTCGAGCCCTGCTTTCTGACTTCCTAATTAAAGGGCAGCAGCTCGATAGACGTTCCTATATTACTGTTAATCTGCTCTGCATTATTGGGATCGGAGGGATCCAGAATAGCCGAGCTGTCGGCGTTGAGGAAGACCCTGTGTATATCAAAGTTGACCCCGAGGGTTAGCGACGTATTGTTCTCGGGGATGTCTATCGGAGAACCCAGGCCAAATTCAAAACTGTAAGGCTCGGTCGATTTGAACTCAAAATCGGAGTGATTATACTGACCCGTAATGATCATAGAATACCTCTGGTCTTCTCCCTGTCCATCAACAAACTCTCCCGGTACCTGATTGTCACCGGCTTCTGCTTTTTCTATGACATATACCATACTTTCGTAAGTACCCGCATTCAAATTGCCGGCTAACAGCCTTTGTAATTCTGCTGCAGGGAACTGATAATCATAAACACCTATTCCGGAGAACAAAACCGCACTGTCTGAAGTCGTGGACTGTAACGAAATTTGCCCCTGTAAAAAGGCCACTCCTAAAATTTCCAGGGTGTCTTCACCTGTGATCTGAGCACTGTGGGCATCTTCCAGCCGAAAGTCAACGAAGTACCGGCTGGGTATATCATCCGGTTCATTGCCGGTAAGACATGAAGTTATAAATAAAGAGGAGGCAAGGATAAATAATACTGTTGTGTACTTAAGGTGCATGATAAATAGCTTTTATACGTTATAAGCAATAATGAGAGGTAAGTTCCTTAATTTCATGATTGTGTTGAATTTGAGATAAAGAAAGTTTCCACTTAAGGGCGCAGAGCTGTCACCTTCTACTTACTATGGTTATTGTATTCATATTCTTTGCCGGATACCCCTCCCGACTGCCGCCGGGACAGGCTCTTTGCTATGGAGAAGAGCGCAAGCGAGAATGACCGAAGACACGGGTGCAAATTCATATATGACCAAATGAAATGTAACAGCCCAGCGTTAAGATAGGAGTTTATCTCTTACTTCCGCACGTTAATCCGCATACTAATTAAAATATCCGGCAGAATGTTTGTATTTTTACCCCTATGAAAACTATTAGCAAAACAGAAGAAAAAATCGATTTAAAAAGCTTTACCAAACAAGAGCTCAAAGACTTTTGTGCTGAATTAGGTCTCCGCTCGTATCGGAGAGATCAGATTTTTCAGTGGTTGTACCAAAAGGGCGCAGGAAGTTTCGGGGAAATGACAAACCTGTCAAAAGATCTCAGAACCAGGCTTGAGGAGGTGGCTTCTATTAACAGGATTATACCTGTTACCCAACGGGAATCGGCAGACGGCACCATCAAATTCCTGTTCCGCTTGCAGGATGAAGAAGAGTATAAAATTGAGTCTGTACTTATTCCTGACTTTTTCCCCGATGGCACAGTTAATCGGCTCACCGTCTGCGTTTCTTCCCAGGTGGGCTGTGTGTATGGCTGTTCTTTCTGCGCTACCGGAAAGATGGGACTGTTCCGCAACCTCACGCATGGAGAAATTGTAGACCAGGTTCAGTATATCAACACCCTGTGTGAAGAGAAGTTCGGCAAGAAGATAACCAACATCGTTTACATGGGTATGGGTGAGCCGCTGCATAACTACAAAAGCGTGGTAAACTCTGCCGATATTATCTGTGATGAGCTGAGCCTTGGGCTCTCACCCAAACGCATAACGGTTTCTACGGTGGGCCTTACCAAACAGATTATGCGCCTGGCCGATGAACGCAGGCCTTTCAACCTGGCTATTTCCCTGCATGCTCCCAATGACGCGAAGCGGGATGAAATTATGCCTATCAACAACTCAATGAATCTGAGCCGGCTTAAGGAAGCCGTACAATACTACTATACCAGACTACACCGCCCCGTAACGTATGAATACCTCCTGTTTGATGAGTTCAACGATACGCTCAAGGACGCCCGGGAACTGGCAGAAATTGTTCAGTGGATTCCCGCCAAGGTGAACATCATCATGTATAACAATGTCGCCGGTGTTACGCTGAAGCGCGCCCGCGAACAACGCCTGAATTCATTTATGCAAGAGTTAATTAAGCATGGTGTTACTGCAACAGTAAGGCGCAGCCGGGGTGATGACATCGACGCGGGCTGCGGACAGCTGGCTATCAGAGAAGGGCAGCCGATGGGTAAAACTATTCGAACATAATTTGGAATGGCCGCATAGTAGGGGCACATATGACGATACGCCCCTATAGGTGTTAGTCGTGAATAAAATTCAATATCCGGTTAAACCTGGGCGCCCACTGTTCGGCATCCC
>CALJMB010000354.1 GCA_937982515.1 uncultured Balneolaceae bacterium | reverse complement strand
CTTGATCATCATAGAAAACTATTGGATAAGTCCTTTGAGCCATCAGATCCCTCATGACCGGGCTGATTATATGCAGACACACTTATTTAATTGAAGGATGGAAGTTAGAAAAGAAAAAATAGGTCTGTCCTGAACATGCAGAAACGCATATATTTTCTGAATACAAAACGTTTTGTACTGTAATGGTAAAATATATAATATTAAGATTCTCTTAACATACTATTTTCTGAATCAAACCGGAAAAAAGGAAGGTGTAACGCTGTTTCAGAATGGAAATTTCTAAAACAGTGTCTGGGGAAAATAAGAAATCGATTGCAGCTCTACAGTTACGGGCAAAACGAACAAAAATAAATCATATCATCTGCAAACATTTATTATGTCTTTTATTAACAAACTTTTCAAAACGATTAAAGATACAACGGGAATTGATGCAGGGGAAATCACCTCAAAAGTTCAGCAGACTGCAAGCTTTGCCTCCATGTCTGAAATAGCAAAAGGCCTTTGCCAGTTAAACTGGAGATGGAGCGAAGATGCCATGATGGAGGATAAAGGATCGGGGAAACCATTGAGAAACTGGGACAGACAAACCAAAACATCCCCGAGACTGGACGACATTTACTTAAACTGGGAAACGCAGAATGTTACGTTCGATGAATACCTGGTTTTTATAGGATGGCAGGGATGGCCCTATGCAATCATCGAAAAAGACCATCCGGAAGGTGTCTTCCTGCCGGAATTTGTGGAAAACCTTGCAAAGAATAATTTCAATTCCGTGAAATATATCACGGTAAACGCAGCAGAAGTACCCAATAATTGTATAAAGTTTCCTGCAAGTGAAACAGATAATGAGTTTTATTATGTGAAGCTGATTGGAAAAACGGGCAATGACGAATATTACGACGTCAAAGGTTGCACCCTTGCGAGCGAATACCAAAGAGAAAAACAAGGGTTTGGCCCTGTACCTTCGGGCGATATTCATGAGGTTAAAGTACCTGACGGAGGAAGGGAAAGGAATGATCTTGAAAAACAATTAATAGCTACGGCCAGGCAAAACAAGAAAAGATAGAAATCTTCTAAAGAAAGTAATATGGATCCTGTTTACCTCTGGCAGGATCAGACTTTACTTTCCTCATTCAACAGGCCGAACCAGCCTTAAATCACACGATGTACTTTAACAATGAAATCCAGTGGTTAAAAAGAGTCGGGGCGGGATCTGGAAAGAGAACCCAAAACCATTTACCTAATTGATTTAAATCGTGCAAGATTTTGAACTTATATCCGGAAGAGGCTCATCCTAATGCCCGAAATCTTTTAACAGAAGATTTTTACTGGAGCTTTGAAATTGAAACAGGGCCTTTTGGCAGCACCCATGCCTATGATGTTTTTTATAGTTTCCTGGAATGGAGGGAAGCCCATAAGGATGGTTCTCCGGTAGCGTTTATTCATGGATATATAGAAGATATAGGCTATCCGGAGTTGGATTTGAAAGAAACCGATAAGGCTGCTTTATATCAATATGCCAATGCTTATAAAGCAGACGAAAGTGATTTGAGTGAAGAGGTGATTGTCCAGGCTATGGCCCACGCTAAACGTGAAGCTGAGGGGGAAGGAAGAACATTTGATGAGCGAAAGTTCAGAGCAATTTTGGCAGGGGTAAAACCCACTTCGGGGATTACCTTTTTAGCGGATATTGATAATCTGGTTATTACGACAGGGTTCGGACAGCTCGTTTTGGAAGGACGAGTGGATCGTGACTTACTTTCACTTACCCTGACAGCCCCGCAAAGGGAATTGCTTCCAATGCTCCTAAACGTATATGATGAGGCTGATCGGGATATGCGCAAAGGGCATCTCCACAATATGTTAGATAAGCTTGAAAGATTGAAATGATACCAGTGGGTTAATTCAAAAGGTTTCCATTTAAATAGGATGGCCATGCTATCAATTTATATTCTCTTTATTAATATACTTTTAATCGTTTTACCTGCCATGACTTATGACATACCGGCGTATTTTGAAGACATTGAACCTTTTCATGAAATCACCTATGAAAGTTTAATTGAGCTGACCGATGAGGACAAGAAAAGGTATTCTCTGGTATTCGAAACACACCTGGTACCCGAACCTCATAAGTTTACTTTTTTACAATATGCCATCTCCTATTTTGCCTTAGGGATAGACAGTTCAGAAAAGGTTAAATCTGCGGTGTTGATAATAGACGATGGGGAAAATGGTGAAAAGATGTTCACAGATATGGTGAAATATAACAGCGACCCCGATCTGGTCTTGAACATTGAAGGAAGTGCTGAGACTGTAGATAACCTTTTAATCGAAGATTTACAGCTGAAAGTGTACACATGGTACATGGGGAGAAGCGCTATGTCATTTTCCCTGTACCCGTCAGAGGATAAGGCGGACAAACACCTCGTAAAAATTCAGCTAAGAATTATGAAGTAGGAAATGTTCTCAGTACGGGACACTTGTATCATGGTGTGCAAGCAGGACCGGCTATCGTTGGAAAAAGCCCGGCAGGTACTTACGCAATTTGCTGAAATACCGATTCGAAGGACAAAACTCAGGCTGACGGAGGCGACCAAGATAGCATATAATCATAGTATATATGCTTATGATACTTATGTCTTGGATTGTGCCCGACAGTATCGATCGCCACTATTGAGTTTGGACAATCAGTTGTTAGCGATTGGAAAAGAATTAGAATTACAGTTATTGGAGGTATCCAAATGAAAGTATATACCTATTCCCAGGCCCGTCAAAAACTGGCCCAACTGCTGGATGATGCCCGCCAGGAAGGACAGGTGCAGATCAAACGACGGGACGGGCAGAGGTTTGTTATTAAGCCGGTTGAAGAGAAGAAGTCTCCTTTGGAGGTAGCTGGAGTTTCCACAGATATAAGCTTAGAGGAACTGAATGAAGCCGTGCGAGAGAGCCGGGAGAGATTTTAGTGTGGCTAACGGCTCAGGGCTTAAGCGGCGAGGCGACCAATTTTAATTGGGGTGGAAAACG
>CALJMB010000353.1 GCA_937982515.1 uncultured Balneolaceae bacterium | reverse complement strand
ATTTATCTTCTTTCTTTAATTCAGTTAATAGGTGTCAGGACGTGTTGACATTCAACCTGTGAATGTCAACACGCTCTGGTATGATCTACAATTCTCAGGCGGATTTTGAATCATAGTTTCGTTACAAGAAGGAGAGGCAGACAGCTACCGTCCTTATCCGCTCCCCCGTCTGTGATCACCGGTCGGTCCTATTCCGATACTATGAAACAGATTCCGCATTAGATACCAAATCGGTACCTTTCAAGAGGCTAATCAAAACTCCACATCTTCGAATACAAATTGCTGATCGGGTTCCGTCTTATATTCATCGATATATGGGGAGTAGGTCTGTACTTCTATTCTGGAGGCAGCCGGATCAATAGTGAGTATCCGCAGGAATCCGTTACCCCCATTCACCGAACCGATCACTCCGCTCTGATAGTTGGCCAGCATCTGGTACACTTTGTTGCCGTGCACTCCTTCGCTCACCAGCGTACCCACCCCGTCATTCAACACATGCCCGCTTACGACCATTAGAATATTCGCATGCTGACTGACCAGCTTCTCCCACATCTGCTCACCGTTGTTGACCGCCTCCTCGCCGGTAGCTTTGCCCACTCCGTAGGCCTGGGGCAGCCATTTATGATTCCGCTCGGTGCTCATACGCGTTTCATCGGAGTACATGTAGGCGTGGGTGTTGATAATAACTTTATGATCGGGATGCTCTTTGATCACTGATCCGGCCCAGTCCAGCACCTTGTTGCGCGGGCCAAATTCCAGGGAAAGGATGAGCCAGTCGTGCCCTCCGGCAGAGAAAGTGTGCCAGGTGTTATCCATCTTACCCTCTTCGAAGGCCCCGCCGAAGCCTTCCTGTTGGCTATACGTTTCATAGGGAAAATAGCGATTCATCCCATCGGTATCGCGCACATCCGCGCGTCCCCGGGTGCCCATGTCGTGGTTTCCCGGCCCAAAGGTGTAGGGCACCTTCCCGTCCAGTAGCTGCATAGCCTGCGCAGCTACCTGCCACTCTTCGTCGGTATTGTTATTGGTGATATCCCCTTGGTGCAGCACAAAGGTGATGCTGTCGGCACGGGAAGCGATCCACCGGGTTTGCGCCGAAAAGATATCGGGATAGGACTGGGAATAATTCTGTGTGTCTGGCAGTAAAACCAGTGTAAAGGGTTTTTGATCGCGGCATGAGGATAATAACATCAGCCACGTAAGTGAAAGCAGAATAATAGCAATTCTTTTCATAGAAACGGTTATTATTTATGTTTTTGGTTCTACATAAAATCAGTTAATATTCGTTGCCTTTCAATTAAAATAATATGAGGGAAAATCAGCAGATCCCGCCTTGTCAGAACTTCTCATGCCGTGCTTCAGAGGATCGCTATTTCCCGGAGCCCGCAATGGAATGTAATATCTGGCATCATATCTGAATAATGCATCTTGTACCGGACTTTGTCATGAGATATAAG
>CALJMB010000352.1 GCA_937982515.1 uncultured Balneolaceae bacterium | reverse complement strand
TTCCCCCTTGGAGAAGGGGGTTAGGGGGATTGACCCGATAGGGCAGGCTCTTGAATGAAGCTTTTCAACCGTTCGGTTCACCCCTAAATCCCCTAAAGGGGACTTATTGGCTTTGTGCCAGGTCAAAATATGATCAAGTTTCCGATGAAACGGTATTAGCTGAAAGCGACTGCAGCAGGCAATACAAGCACATAATCCAAAGTCCCCTTTAAGGGATTTAGGGGCCCCCGCTACGCGGATGCTGACAGTGAGGACGAGGAGTACTCGCTGTTCCCCACACCTCCCTAATTCACTGAACCCCCGCTTATCGTCTGCCCGAAAAAGATGGCGTTCATGAAGAGCTTGTTCGTTCCGAACCAGAACGCCCGGAAATTGGGGTTGTCGGTCATGGAGATCACCTTTCCGCGCCCGTGGCCGCTCACTACTATAGCGGCCGTTCCGCTGAGCTTCTCCAGGTTCTCTTTTGAAATGTACCCGGCGGCCAGCGGCTGGTCGGTGTAGTAGAGGGGCGTGGCGTAAGGATTCTTCGCCTTTTGCACGAAGAGCGTGCTGTTTCTGAATACAGTAAGGCTATCGCTGTTGTATCCATAGCCCAGCGGGTGGGTGAGATCCAGCCTGGCGTGGAAGATGGATCCCCCGATGACCTGCGCCCCGCGTGCATCGTCCATGTCGGCGTACGGGCGGGGCGTTACCCCGGCTGCTCCGCTGCCTTCTTCGTCTTTGTCCCCATTCTCCTTTTCATCTGCGAAGCGGATATTAGCCAGGCCGTTTCTTTTAGCCCACGAGACGGCATGCTTTGTGGCTATCAGCGTTCCTCCGTCCCTGACCCAGGCTTTCAGGCGATCGGCCGCCTGTTCGGAGAGGCCGCTATATCCTCCGCTTACCATCACAATCACGTTATACCGGCCCAGGTTAATTCCTCCCACATCCTCAACATCGAGCAGGGTAGGGGTCATGTGGTAGCGCTGATCCAGCAGATGCCAGGCTTCGCCCACTTCATAACTGCTGACCCCCTTTCCGGCCAAAAGAGCGACCTTCGGTTGTTTCAGCGGCACAAAGTTGCGGCTTCCCAGATCCATGCCGGTGTGCGTCAGCCCGCTGTTGACGGCATAAACGGCCAGGCCGTCTTCACGGGCGGCCTGTTGCGCCAGTTTGTGGATGACCTGGCTGCTAACGTCCTGCGGGCCTATCGGTACCAGAATCGTGCCGTAGTCGAACTTCCTGGACCCGTTGGCCACTACTGTTTCGAACGGTTTGGCTGCTACTTTTACCCGAACACCCGCCTTCATGAACCGGTTCAGCGCCCGGGGAGCGTAATACTCATCCCATTCGAAGAGATAAGCGTAGTTGCTCTTTCCGCCCACAACCGTACCGGACGGAAACTCGGGGCGTGCCCCGACTGCATCACCCAGCAAATTCCGGCTGTACTGCCTTCCGCCCAGCTCTGCAAAGGGGAGGTTGAACGCATACGGCATGGTCCAGGCGGATACGTCGTAGAACAGGCTGTCGGCGAAGGTTGTTCTGCGTTCGAACAGCGAGGTAATGAACCGATACTGCTGCTGGTCGGCTGGGATGATGTAAGCGCTGCCGGGCTCGAAGGTACGGCCGTTCGATTCCACGGCTTCCCTCAGTTCATATACTTCGATCTCATGCCGCCGGAGTATCTCTGTAAAATGATACGTGCGGGCGCGATCTTCCGGAGAACCGTACACATACGCCTGGATGGAGGAGCGCGCTGCTTCTGAGGCCGCCTCCCGGTAGAAGCCGCGCTGGTAGTTGAGAATGGCGGTTCTCAGGCTCTGGCCTGCCTTCATGGTAGAGAGCGAAGCGAGAAAGTGGTTCTTGATGGTGAAGGGAAAGGTCAGCACGCCGTGGTCGCTCTCCTGAGCATGCCCGCGGGAGCTGGCCTGCTCGAACAGAATACCTATGGAGCCGTTGATGTCCGGATAGGTGGAACCTTTGCCGTAGTAGAAATCGTCGAAGCTCTCTTCAGAGTAGTACAGCCTCTGGTCTGCGTCCAGGATATCGGCGTGGTATTCGGCGATGGCGCTGGTCAGCTGCTGGTTTAGCTCCGGGGTGAGGGGATGCGTGCGCGAAGGAATGCCCGGCTGAAAGAAGAAGGTGGTGTTGGTGCCCATCTCATGGTGGTCGGTCACGATGTTGGGCTTCCAGTGGTGGAAGAGTTCAATGCGCCCCTGGCTCTCCGGGTGCTGCACCGGCATCCAGTCGCGGTTCAGGTCGAACCAGTAGTGGTTGGTGCGCCCGCCCGGCCACACTTCATCGAACTCCATGCTGTTGGGATCGGTTACCAGGTGCCGGCTCCGGCGTGTGTTCACCCAGCTGGCAAACCGGTTTAGCCCGTCCGGGTTGAAGCTGGGATCCAGCAGAATCACCGAGTTATCCAGCATGCGGTTGATCTCCCTTCCCTGCGCCGCCGCCAGATGGTAGGCCACCAGCAGCGCGGCGTTGGACCCGCTCGCTTCATTGCCATGGATGCTGTAGCCCATATAGAGTACGATGGGCATCTCTTCCACCTTCATGTTTTTAGACTCCGAGGGACGGGTCAGGGCCAGGTGATTCTGCCGTATCTGTTCCAGGCTGGAATGGTTGCGGGGGGAGGTGATGGTCAGGTAAATGAGGGGACGGTTTTCGTACGTGCGCCCGAACTCTTTGATGGTGATGCGGTCTGACGCCTCAGCCAGTGCGTACATGTAGCGCACCAGCTGGTCGTGGGAAACGTGCCACTCGCCCGGAACCATGCCCAGTACCTCTTCGGGTGTGGGGATGGAGGCGTCGTAGCGCACATCCTCCGGCAGGTAGTATCCCATTTCGGCAACCCCGTCGGCGGGATTCTGCGCGGAAGCCGTACCCGCCATTAGTAGTATAAAGCAAAGCGTAATCCAACTATGTTGATGTCTCATAAAAGAACCCGTATGTATTAATATTACCTCTACAAAACCTGATGGCTTATTATAGTAAATAATCTGAT
>CALJMB010000351.1 GCA_937982515.1 uncultured Balneolaceae bacterium | reverse complement strand
ACCACAATGTTGTCGGCGTTCTTCACGGTGCTCAGCCGGTGCGCCACAACCAGGACTGTGCGCTTTTCAAAAAATGCCTGCAGGTTTTCCATGATCACCCGTTCGTTGTTGGCATCCAGGGCGTTGGTGGCTTCGTCAAAAAAGATGAAGGCAGGGTCTTTATAGACGGCCCGGGCAATGAGCATGCGCTGGCGCTGCCCCTGGCTGATGCCGTTGCCCTCGGCCCCGATCTTCGTGTTGTAGCCCAGCGGCAGCGATTCAACAAACTCCTGAATATTGGCGATTTTTACTGCATGTTCCAGCTTCTGCAAGTCGGGATGCTCGTCACCCACCGCTATATTGCCGGCGATGCTGTCGGAGAAGATAAACCCGTCTTGCATGACCACCCCGCAGTGGCTTCGCCAGGCGCGGGGGCTTACCGCCGTAAAATTCCGTCCCCCCAGCCGGATGGTTCCTTTGTCCGGCGGGTAAAACTTGAGCAGCAGCTTCAGCAGCGTCGTCTTTCCGCTGCCGCTCATGCCCACAAAGGCTGTTACTTTTCCTTCGGGAATGTGCAGATTCATATCCTTTAGCACCGGTTCGTTTCCAGCCCCGGGATAAGTAAATGACAAGTGCTCTATTGTGATATCATTCTTTTCAGGGAGCCGGTGGCTAAGCATCTGCCGGACCGGCTCTTCGTCTTTCTGCTTGTGGACTTCATTGAGCCGCTCCATACTGATCAGGGCATCCTGCGTGGACTGCACAAAGCCGATGAGTTGCTGGATGGGGCTGTTCAGCTGCCCGATGATGTATTGGATGGCCATCATAGCCCCGAGGGTAAGCTGCCCGTGAACGACCGCCACGGCGGCAATGAAAGTGATGCCAATGTTCTTGCCTTCATTGATAAAAAAGGCGCCCCCCTGCTGGTACTGGTCGAGGGCCAGGTTTTTAACCCGGTAGCGGAACAGCCGGGCCTGCAGCCGCTCCCACTCCCAGCGTTTCTGCCGTTCACAGTTGTTGAGTTTAATCTCCTGCATGCCCTGGATCAGCTGGATAATGGTGCTTTGGTTGCTGGAAGAGATGCCAAACCGTCGGTGGTCCAGCTCCCGGCGCTTTTTCAGGAACAGCATTACCCAGATTACATAGAGCACACTGCTGACCAGAAACACCGAAAAAATGAGCATGTTATACCAGGCCAGCACTACGGAAAATACCAACAGGTTTACAAATGAGAAGAGCGTGCTGAGGGTTTGGGTGGTCAGGAAGTTCTGAATGCGCTGGTGGTCTCCCATACGCTGCATGATGTCGCCCACCATCTTGGTGTCAAAGAACGGCATGGGCAGCCGCATCAGCTTGATCAGAAAGTCCGAGAGGATGGAGATGTTGATGCGGGTGCTCATGTGCAGCAGGATCCACGAGCGGATAAACTCCACCCCGGTGCGCCCGATGAACAGCATCACCTGGGCAGCCAGAATGAGATAGATAAAGTTCAGGTCCCGGGTGTGGATGCCGATATCCACCACCGCCTGGGTGAGGAACGGGAAGATAAGCTGCAAGAGGCTCCCGGCCAGCAGCCCCAGCGCCAGCTGGAACAACAGGTTCCTGTAGGGCGCCACATATCGCAGCAGGATACCAAAGTCCAGCCGGCCAGTCTCCTCTCCGTCCAGTTCCTGGAACCTCGGCGTCGGCTGCAAGAGCAGGGCCACACCTGTGGACTGTCCGTTGGTTTTGGTGCTAAGCCAAGCCTGCAGGAACTCCTCTTTGCGGTAGATCACCTTGCCTTTGGCCGGATCAGCCACATAGACCTTATCCCTCTTGATACGGTAGACCACCACAAAATGCACCTGATTCCAGTAGACGATGCAGGGCAGCGGGGCTTGTTGTTTTAATTGCTGCCAAGTAAGCTTGGCGCCGATAGTCCGCAGACCGATGTCCTCGGCCGCCTCGCTGATGCCCAGCAGTGAGACACCCTCCCTGTTGATCCCGCTACGCCCTCGCAGGGTCTCCATGGTGTAGCTGCGCCCGTAATACCTGGCCACCATGCGCAGGCACGTGGGACCGCAGTCCATGGTATCGTACTGACGATAGGATTTAAAGGTATCCATAATCCTAGATAATATTATCTATAGTTTTGCACTAATCAACAATAAGGAATGCTTGTTATATGGAATTAAAAATTCACCATCCTTGATCTTATAAAATATATCTTTAAAGAAAAAATGTATCAGAACTCCTAATTTAAATATTCTTATGTTGCTTTTATTAAGTTGCACCTCATGATAGACTAAATACTATTCTCCGAGGAAAATATACCATAAGCTTTACCTTTTTGTACTTCCCACAGTTTTATCTCTGCTGGTAGCTCAAATTTTCACTCTGGCTTTCGCTCTGTGTTGAAGACCCACTAGGTCTTGTGTGAATTATGAAGATCCATAAGCTCAACTCAGCAGTGCCCCAAATTGTCAATCAGGAAGTCCTGAAATGCCAGCTAGTAATCAGGAACACTTGTTTCATTAACTGTTTTTTCAAAAATATTACCTCTGCTATCATATAAGCTATCCACATAACGCATTTACCGATTGGATTTGTTTGCCTATTAATAAATACCAAGCTAAGCAACCGCACATCCCGACAGCCGTTAGGAGGGCATTGTGAGTTGGTGGCTGCATACTGAACGCTGCAAGGACTCAACAGCAGCCCGGACGCTCGCAGGTTCTCTTTCATCTTTTTTAAATCAGTAAACGCATTCCATATAATCATCCCTAAGAGGTGCTGGAGGACAAGTGCCTCGCAAGACAACTGTTGGCTTTCCGTTATTGTAGACTTATTCATCAATTATCCTGTAGAGTCCCCCTTTCCACAGATCCGGATCATCAGAATGGTGCCGAAACAGGATCTGATCGCCGGAAACGAACGGCACAGACTTTACTTCCTCAGGCACATTCACACTGCCAAGATATACTCCGTCACCAGAAAAGACATCAAAATGGAGCGGACGGCCTTCCGGTACGTTCATCAGCGCCCACAGCCGGCCTTTATGATCAGGGAAATAAAACCTGAACCGCTCCTTATACTCTGGAGGTTTGAGCTCACCCTCCATGCTCAATTCAGGAAATGGCATCATCTGGCGCTTTTGGTTCTGCCATTCCTCTCGCTCCGCCTCGGTTAATGCTATCGCCGGTACTCCGGAACGGGAGAACAGGATGGTGTCGCCGATGGTGGGATCTACTTTGTATATCCGATAGCTGGTATCCTGGGGGGAGGTAAAAAAGCTAAGATCGTCCTGAAACCGAAAGTCACAAAAGGTACATGAAATCTGATCTGGTGGAGGATCCTCCAATGCCAATTGCAAATGCATGAACTGCTTTTTAATTTCAGTATCGGGATTATAAATACGCATGAGGATATCTCCCGGACTAGTACCCCCTATACGAAACGGACTGTTCGTGATGATCAGGCCACTCGACACCCAGCTCAACCGGGTATGCCACCCGGCATCCAGTCTAACAAATGCGAGGCCTGTGTCATACACGTTTTGAATGGTGATCTGTACATTTTTCAAGTCAGCCACAGCCACCCGTCCATCTGGATGTACAGCCACATGGGTCATCCTTCCGTATTCTCCGGGACCATGGCCTGCTCCCCCTAATATCCTGATAAGCCGTCCATTTTGATCAAAATGATTAATCGTATTCAGTGACCAATCAATCAAGATCAGGCTACCATCATCGAGAACGCCTGCCTGATACGGATGAGGAATGATCTCAGGAGCATTTATCTCCCAAGATGTTATTTGTTTTAGCCGTATGGGGGCATCAGTGTTTTCTGAACGCGATTCTGCTTTATTGCCACACGACAACACACAAATAACAATCAGGCAGACTAATGCTATGTTAATTCTATTCGCATTTATAACATAAAATACCATACAGACAGTTTTTACTGCTTCTCTTCTTTTACTCTGCCGCCTATAGTTCTGGTTGGCAGTTAAGCTGATGTAACTTTTTAACTATAAGAACTGAGATTTAATTAAATTTAGCAGGTATGAACTAAAAAGTTCATACCTGCTGTTTTTATTAACTAACATTGACATGAAGGACAACCAATACATGCACACCAGCCATCTCTACAATTTGCTCGTTCACTATAATTATCTGCCTTTTTTTCACAGGTTCGAAATGCCGCCAGGCAATGACCAGAACCGGCAATAATACCCCTCATCTCTTCACGGCTCAGTACATCTTGTTCAATATTCATCAAATTCAGCTTTTTGAGTTTCATTTTTCCTCCTGTTAAGTAATTGTTGTAACTTGTTTTATCCGGTGATGGTCGGACATGTCCTGCTACTTCAGGGACGCAGATATGGGGTGTCCACTAACACCTTCTGTTTAAACAATCCTAAACATGTATCTTGGACTGTTTTCCCCTACTTCAATAACTATTGAGCCCAACGCAGTGTCTGTTGCCATTGAATCAAGCATTTTTGCAAGAACTTTATCTTTATATACTCATTATTTGCCTCCCACACTTGAGAAACGTCCTGAACTTACTCCTGAATTTTGTCCTGATTTTTATTCCCCATTCGTATTACCATCTACCATCCCTGGTTTGCTTTCTTCATACTGGGGGTTAACTTCCCCTTTGCTCTTAAGTACTTTACAAAAGGTCAAAATAGGAAGAGAATCCAACCTCTAGGGCAAACTGGCTGATCGACAATACTTTTATCTTCAACAGCTTCTCGCTTAGGCTAAACTGATGGAAGAGAATAAATTTTTGGGGATACAAGCCGGTATGCACCTTAAACAAGCTAGTGTTCTCACCACTAAGACAAGAAAGCATAATCCCAAAAGTCTTCGGGGTGTGTTCATATTTGTACTTATGAGTGGCAACAATGACACTATCCTATTTTACTGGCAGAAACACTAGAAGAGGTTTTTCCGTTAACCTGGCACTCATCTTTAATAAACCAAGGTTTGTCGGCGACCAATCCAGACTTATTGTGGCTACACCCTGATCCTAAAACCGCCGCAGATACAGCTTTCATCTCAGTAAAGTAGATTGTTTGAAATGAGACAGGTGAATGATGATTTGAAAATCAGGTGTAGATTCGTGTGGGGCTTATATGAAAAGTATCTGGGATTGTTTTCATTCGGGTAGGTTTGCACATTTCTTTAAAACGCACTAAATGATATAGCAAAGCCTCGTATTTATTTTTGTACATCAGTGTTCCTTTTTTCCAGGTTAAGCGTCCCGGATTCCCTTGAATTACATGGAAATCAAAATAAGTCCTAATATAGTTTTCTTCATGTAATCGTTTGACTACATGAGTCATACTTTCTATTTCACTGTAGATCTGCTGATAAGGAACACCATCTAAGAACTCCTGAAACATGAAGTTGGCTTCATCAAAATTGTAATATATTGGACTGGTAAATACTTTTTTATAGTCTTTACTACACCTGAATAACTCATTCGTCTTGGAATGATTTTTAAATAGCGTGAAATAACCTGCTAACATATCATGCCTTACATTTATCAAATCATGTTTATTTAGTATTTCATTCGTAATGAATTTTCGGATATCACCAAAAATTATATCAATATCTCCATGTCCCCAGAAATCATAGTCTTTAACAAATTCCGGAAAAAGAAATCCATAAGCAGGTTTAAAATCACATAGTTTGTATGGAATTTCTATTTGAACGTTGAAGCCAAGTCTTTGGCCTATCATCTTTTTTACTTTCTCCCAAGACCGGTTTATGATAGTAACGTTTCCGGGAAGTTCATGTCCATAGTTATTATCTGAAATAATGATAAAATCTACTGATGGATTATATGCACAGGAATACAGAAAATATGGGAAATACCAGGGAAACTTCCCATAATAGCAAATCAGGATAGCAATGCTTATTTCTGTTCTGTTTTGAATCAACTTCATCTGCTGTTTATGTAATTATAGATTCTCAATTTTTTAGGTTTGGCATCTTTTCAGGATAAACAGGCTATATTTAATCCTGCACTTTTAATCTTTCTGTCAATTGATAAAATCAGGCTCTAAATCATAAATGAAATGAATAATATTTGGAATCATGGTACCTCTTTCTGTAACGACATTTTTCAAATGTCAGGCTTTAAATGCTTCCATGTATCTATTTCATCTTTCAGTTCATCTCGTGACATGGAAATAACTCGGAATATCTCCGACATCTTAATGCTATCCTGATCCTCAGAATGAAAGCTGCTATTAACTCCCCGCTCATGAGTAAAATGAAACAGAGGTCCGGATACGCGCCTCACCGTATATCCCAAAATCTCCCACCTGTTGATTCTGTCTCCATCCTCTCGGCCCCAGCCGTAGAAATGTTCATTTTCCATACCTGAATTTGAATAAGCATCTTTATCTGCAAAAAAGGCACCTCCGACAGGATTTGGCAAATAAAGCTTCGGCATTTTTCCGGCATGTTTTTTTAGCAGTTTAAGATCCCTGGTTTTGAGATACAGTTCTCTTAAGATGAAGGTTGTATCCAAAAATTTCTTTTCATAGGGGTACACAAAATCAGCTTTTTCTTCCCGCAGATAGGCTACCGATTCAACAATCTGTTCCGGAGGGACGATAACATCAGTATCCCAGACAGCCAGGTAAGGAGTCTGACACTGACTTACTAATACATTAATGTATTTGGTACGGTGAAAAACAGGGTCACAATCTTCAATAAAGGTTAACTGAACATCAGATGGCAGAAGTGTTCTTAGTATACCGTTATTATAACTGGTCGCCTCAAGAATGTGAATACGGGTGCTAAAATGTGTTAATAAGAAATCGACTACCATCAGGAGATTCTCGAGACGTAC
>CALJMB010000350.1 GCA_937982515.1 uncultured Balneolaceae bacterium | reverse complement strand
TTTGGCGCCCGGGGATGGGTGGTCAACACTATGAATAACGCCTTCGGATACACCTCCCCGGGCTGGGGACTGCCCTGGGGGTTTTTCCCCGGTGGAGCGGGCTGGCTGAGCCGCCACCTTTGGGAACACTATGCCTTTAACGGCGATGAGCAGTTCCTGAGAGATACAGCCTATCCTGTCATGAAAAAAGCTGCTCTGTTCTGGATGGATTACCTGACGGAGGATGAAAATGGATTCCTGGTCTCGATGCCCTCGTACTCACCAGAGCACGGAGGGATTTCTGCGGGCGCTTCCATGGATCATCAGATTGCATGGGATATTTTGAACAATACAGCCGCTGCGGCAGAACTGCTTGATACGGATGAGGGTTTTCGGGAGGAAGTCACCAATATCCGGGACCGGATCTATCCACCGCAGATTGGGCGGTGGGGGCAACTTCAAGAGTGGAAAGAAGATGTGGACGACTCCACCAATCATCACCGGCATGTGTCTCACCTGTATGCGCTTTATCCGGGTAGTCAGATTTCCCCTGTTCAAACACCGGAATTGGCCCGCGCGGCCTTTACCAGTCTGACAGCCCGTGGCGATGGGGGAACCGGCTGGTCACTAGCCTGGAAGATTAATTTTTGGGCCCGGTTGAAAGATGGTGATCGCGCCTACAAGATATTTAGGCACCTGCTTCGTCCGGCGGGCTTCGAGATTCAAAACATGCAGTATGCAAGTGGCAGCTATTCAAACCTCTTGTCTGCTCATCCTCCCTTTCAGCTGGATGGAAATATGGGAGGTGTGGCGGGAATAGCTGAAATGCTCCTGCAATCGCATACAGATATTATCGATCTGCTGCCTGCACTGCCCACCGCCTGGGCTCAAGGCAGCGTGAAAGGCCTGAGAGCCCGCGGAGGATGCACCATCGATATTATCTGGGCAGGCGGCACGCTGGAAAAGGCCGGGATACAGGCGCAAAAAGCAGGCAGTTATAGCATCAGCTACAGAGGTAAAAGCATAACTGTAGAGCTGGATGCCGGGGAGCGCCGTACTATAATCCCTCAACAGTTTAATTAACTGTATCTACTATTAAGCATCATTAAGAATGGGCATAAAAATTACAGATGTCATAGTAAAAGATATTCGGTTTCCGACCAGCCGTACGCTGGATGGCTCAGATGCCATGAATCATGATCCGGATTATTCCGCTGCCTACGTTATTCTGAAGACAAATTCTAACGGTCTGGAGGGGCACGGCCTGACTTTTACTATCGGCCGGGGTAATAACTTATGTGTGGTGGCAATCGGGTTGCTATCCGCCTTTGTTGAAGGGCGCTCTTTAAATTCGATAACCAATGATTTCGGAACCTTCTGGAAAGAGATAACAGGTGACAGCCAGCTACGGTGGCTGGGACCGGAAAAGGGAGTGATGCACCTGGCGACAGGAGCTATGGTCAACGCGCTGTGGGATTTGTATGCCAAGAGTGAACAGAAACCGCTGTGGAAGCTGCTGGCCGATATGTCGCCGGAAGAGCTGGTTCGCTGTATTGATTTCAGTTATATCACTGATGCAATTACGGCGGATGAAGCAGTAGAGATGTTGAAAAAGAGAGAGCAGAGCAAGCAGGAGCGTGTCAACATGCTTCAGAAAAAAGGATATCCCGCTTACACCACCTCAGCCGGCTGGCTGGGCTATTCCGATGAAAAGATCCGGCGTCTGTGTCGCAAAGCTATGCAAGAGGGTTGGTCCGATTTCAAGATGAAGGTCGGGAGTAATCTGGAGGATGATCTGAGGCGGGCCGCCCTCATCCGTGAAGAAATCGGTTACGAACGAAAGTTGATGATGGATGCTAACCAGAAGTGGGAGGTCAGTGAAGCTGTTGAAAATATGAAGGCCCTGGCACGCTTTAAGCCATGGTGGATCGAAGAGCCAACCAATCCGGATGATATTCTGGGTCACGCCGAGATTGCCCGAAGCATTAAACCCATAAAGGTGGCTACCGGGGAGCATTGCCAAAATCGTATTATGTTTAAACAGATGATCAGAGCCGGTGCACTGGACATTTGTCAGATCGACAGCTGCAGGGTGGGCGGCGTTAATGAAATTCTGGCCATTCTTCTTATGGCGGCCAAATACGAGATTCCTGTCTGTCCTCATGCCGGTGGGGTGGGATTGTGTGAGTATGTTCAACATCTTTCAATAGCAGACTATATTGCTATCAGCGGGAGTATGGAAAACAGGATGATCGAGTATGTAGATCATTTACATGAGCACTTTCTGGATCCGGTAACGATCCGCAATGGACATTATATGCCGCCTGAAAAACCGGGTTATAGCATTGAAATGAAAAAAGAGACCCTGAAGAATTATGCTTTTCCTACGGGAAGAGTCTGGCAGGCCCTGGCAGAGGAGCATCAATAAATCATCCCATGGGTAAAATATATCCTGAGATTTGCATAACTAACCAATATATAATCTATGACTAATGTCAATACAAAAGAATCGCAGGCTGAGGTAGCGGGTGGACTGAGCGCTCCGCTGCTTCCTTTTATACTGATGGTCAGCCTGTTTTTTATGTGGGGGCTGGCCAATAACCTCACCGATACCTTGCTGGCGGCTTTTAAGCGAATCATGAGCCTGTCAGATTTCCAGACTTCCTGGATTCAGGTTGCCTTTTACGGTGCCTATTTTTGTCTGGCCCTTCCCGCCGCTGTTTTTATAAAACGCTTCAGTTACAAATCAGGTATCTTGTTGGGGCTTGGGTTGTACATAGCCGGGGCGCTGTTGTTCTATCCGTCCAGTATGTCCATGCAGTACGGGTTCTTCCTGGCAGCACTCTATATTCTGGCGGGGGGATTAGCCATCCTGGAAACCTCATGCAATCCTTACATCATTGAGATGGGTGATCAGGCGACCGGCACACAAAGACTTAACCTGGCACAGTCTTTTAATCCTATCGGCTCCATATCGGGAGTCATCATCAGCAAGTTTTATATTTTGTCGCACCTGAATGCAGCCAGTGCATCGGAACGGGCAACGATGTCTGCCGGCCAACTGGAAACCATACAACGGGCTGAGCTGAACGCGGTAATGGGGCCGTACGTTACTATAGGTTTTATTCTATTGTTGCTTTGGCTGGCAATAGCTTGTACCGGAATGCAGAGAGTTTCGGAAGAGAGAGCAAAGTTCGATATATGGCCGGCGCTCAAAAGGCTGGGGAAGAAAAAAAGCTATGTGTGGGGCGTTGTAGCGCAGTTTTTTTATGTAGGGGCACAAATTTGTGTTTGGTCATTTACCATCCGCTATGTGATGGTCGAGTTAAATCTACCAGAAGACGAAGCTTCCAATTATTATATAGCTGCCTTGGTTGTGTTTACTCTTTTCCGCTTTGTCAACACTTTTTTGATGAAATATATCAGGCCTGAAAATCTGCTCACTGCTTCAGCCCTGCTTGGTGCATTATGTACCTTTATCACGATCGCCAGCGGTGGGTATGCAGGGGTCATTGCACTGATTGCCATCTCCGGATTTATGTCGCTGATGTTCCCTACTATATTCGGGTTGGCCTCGGAAGGCCTGGGAGAGGATACCAAAATGGGCAGTTCCGGTCTCATTATGGCCATTGGCGGCGGGGCGTTGCTTCCAGCCTTACAGGGCATGTTGTCTGATGTTACAGACAGTATTCATATCTCTTATTGGATTCCGCTAATCTGTTTCTTAATCGTAGCCGGCTACGGCTGGTTGAGTATGAAACTTAGCGCAAGGCTCACACAGGAGAGCATTTGAACCTAAACCAAAACAGGTCGGCTTTATGACAAACCAGCCAGAACACAGTCCGGTAAAGCGTTTCTGCAAAACACTTACACTAAAAGACGATTCCGAACTGATTTCCGAATATAAAAGGGTTCACGCAGCGGATGCTGTCTGGCCCGAAGTCGGCAAGGGCATGAGAGAGGTCGGAATTCTGGATATGGAAATATATATCCACGGTAACAGGCTATTTATGATTATGGAAACTGTACCCGATTTCGATCACGATAAAGCAATGAAGGAGCTGGCAGGTAAACCCCGGCAAGACGAGTGGGAAGCGTACGTATCCCGTTTTCAGCAGGCATCCAAAGATGCCTCAGCCGATGATAAATGGCAGATTATGGAGCGGATATACAAGCTGGATTGACCGGTTGTATATTACCTGTTGTATGGATTCCCATTCATACTGCCGGTATGTTTATAAAGCAGGCTAACGACGGATGACCGATGATCGGAATAGTCTGCGCAGTCTTTGGTCGCCCGGCAACGGTTATGAGTGGTAATTTTATTTCAATTGCCGGTGAGATACCCCTCAAAACTTGCTTTCACAGGAGTCTGATTGTGAATGCGCACACTACTTCTTCTGTTTTTTTGCTTTCTCTCTCAGCACCCAATCCACAAATAAAAACTCCAGGGCGGCGGCTTCATAGCCTTTCCAGTTGGAAATCATGTTCTGGAAGTCCTTCTCCGGCGTGTTTGCGGAATCCCCCCCATAGCTCATGATGATCCACCGGCGAAGACCTCTTTCCTCCCCTTTTGTTATCTGACTGGGGAACACAGCTTCTGTGTGTTCCCGAAAGAGCATGAGCTGTTGTGCCGAAGTCGGCCCAATTCCCCTGACATTTGTGATGGTGTTGTAGAAAGTCTGAGGGTCACATCGCTCCAGAAAGTCTGGATTACATTTGCCGGAGAGAATATCTTCGGCAAATCCTATAATAAACTCGCCCTTTCGCTTAGTCGGGCCCAGCCGCCGGATACTCATGGGATCAGCTTTAATGAGCTGATGCGGACGCGGCCAGGCCGGCAGATTTTGTCCGTCATGGGTAAGGAGCGTTCCATACTTCTCCCGCACTTCGTACACCATCTTCTTGGCCGTGGGTTTGTGGGACAGGCGCATTTCAATAATCCGATTGATGGTATCTTCAAAGAGGTTGGCCCGGGCCATACGTTTCAAACCATATATTTCGGTCAGCTTAGGGCCCAGTACCGGATCCTTTGCCGCCTGATCGTACAGGGGGCGCAGGTCCAGATTAGTACCTAAAATGCGCGCCAGACTTTTGTTGGCCTGAGTGATTTCATCGTTACTCAAGGCCTCCGGGCTTTCGAAATGAAATTCCGGCTGTTCAGGATCACCATTGAAAAAACAAGTGACAATGACATCGCGGTCGCCTACAGGTATTGGACGGGTAAAACCCTCCTCGAATACTTTTTCAGGATCGTGTTCGTGGTCGAAATACTCATTAATGTCGAGGCAGATAAACCAGTCATGCGGGGGAATAGATTTCAGGGTCCAGCTACTCATATGATTAAGTGTATGGCTACTGATTTACACAGATAGTAATAGATGGATCTGTGCCAATCTGTGAAGATCTGCGGCCTGTTTAATGTTTTTGAAATAAAAATGATGGATCTTCATCCTGCTTCAGCCGATTCTGCTCAAACTTTTGCCGATGCATTCGTTCCACATCTTTCAGTGTGTGGACTTTTCTTGCAGGGAAACCCCGGCGAATGGTCTTGAGGCGTGGTCGGCGTAGTGTGTAGTTGGCTTTGGTGCGTTTGTTAATCTGAATATCGTCAAACTCCGCCTCCACTACAATTTCCGGGATTAGCCCGAGTGTGGGACCATACTTCTCAACAGCTAACTCTTCGATGCGTTTGCTTAGCCATGCCATTTCTTCCTCACTGATCAGGGTTCCGGAGATTTTTCCCACAGGAATAAACTCTTCATTATAACGCTCGTCTTCTTTTACACAAATACCGAGTGTGAAATGAGAAAAAGAGCCGTTCTGGCGGCCTGAATCAGTATGTGCATACATGATGACGGCATCCAGTGTGCCGGCTGGATTCTCCAATTTCAGCCACGACTTTCCCCGCTTCCCGTATTCATAAGCACTGTTTTTGTCTTTCAGCACAAGTCCATCATTCCCCCGATTTGATGCCCGTCTGAGCAGGAAATCAAGCCTTTCTTTATTCTCAACATCAAATTGGTTAACAACGGGTAGGTTGTAGCGGGCCGAGATTGTTTCCAGAAACTGCCTTCGCATAGTCAGAGGTTGATGGAAAAAATCCTGGCCGTCACAAAACAATATATCGATCGCAATAAAAAGGACAGGGTACTTCTCCAGAAGCTTTTGAGGGGGTTTAGTTGAACCGAGGTGCTTTTTCAACAGCTGTGAGGGCAGAAGTTCATCATCCCGGAATACACAGATTACCCCATCCAGTACCAGGTCGGGAAGCTGACGGCTCAGAAAAAAGCGTGTAACCTCCGGGAACAAGTCTGTTACCTCGTTAAACTTATTGGAATATAATTTAGCAACGCCATTGCTGATGTGAGTCTGACACCTCACTCCGTCCAACTTTTCTTCGGCAATGTACTCTTTAAAACACTTAATCTCCTGGTTATGCACCGGAGATGGGAGCATAAGAGGCAGCGGATGGAAAAACTTGAATATAGCTTCATCCAGGCGGTCTTTTTTGCTCAGTACAGCTGTTTCGCCGAAGCTTCCGGTAATCATATGCACGTAGCGTACCGCTTCTTCGTCCTTATCGAAAGCTTTCGCTATGGCTGACACAATATGTTGATCCTCAAGCCCTGTCTGGAGTGAACTTCGCCGGATCAACCGGATAAAATATTTTATTTCTACCGATGTCATTTGCGTCCAGGCTCTCTTCAGAATTTTCTGTTTGTCAGCACGTGACGATGCCCGGCGCAGCTCTTCGAAGATACCGGCAACTTGCGCCAATGAAAGATACCGGGGGTTACGCTTGCTGCGGGCATCCTTTATATTGTGCATCAGCTTTTCGATGGTTTCGGAGACACTTCCCAAGGCAGCTTTTGAGGGCTTAAACACCTGTTCATAGCTGATTTCACAAAAGTGTGCGGCACAGGTGGAGATTGTCTGGCTGCCTATAGATATTCTTCTGCCAGAGAGTGAAGGAAAAGCTCCTTCACCGAGAAACCGGACAGCGAGATTCAGATCTTCTTCATTGGAGATGGATTCCAAATAACCGGCACATATTTCAGTTTTAGCGCTCATATGCCGGTTCTCCGCAATACGCTGTGCAGTTACGGAGAGATTATAAAACGTATTTGGAGCTGAGTCATTCATTTGGGTAGCCGAAGATAATAAGTAGAAAGTCTAAAGAAGCAATATTGAGACATCCTGCTACTTTCTACTTATTACTTTCTACTTTCTACT